>JAAHGR010000305.1 GCA_010672425.1 Symploca sp. SIO2E6 | reverse complement strand
TCTATGAACATGTAAAGATTACTTGTGTCTGTGGTTATCATTTTGCTGAACACAGTATTCGTAAGAGAGTCGTTGATGGATGGAGCGATATTGGCTGCCCTGAATGTGATCGACGGACAAAGATTAGTGAGGGTGCTCAACAAACTCGTAAACGAGATCCAGACCAGGAAAACAGATTATGGGCTTTGAAAACTACTATTGAAGACAAGAAGAAAATAATTATTGAAGACATAAAAAATACTTTTCAACAGCCTGATATGCCTGATATTGTGGTAGATCCAATACGAGTTTTACATCTAAGCGACTTGCATATTAAACAAGATAATGATCCAAATTCATTACTACAGCCTTTAGTTGCTGATATCAAAGATCGAGATGGAGGACTAGGTTTTGAGAAATTAGATTATGTGGTGATCTCTGGTGATTTAACAAATTTGGCAACACCCGAAGAATTTGAGCAAGCAAGACAATTCGTATCAGGATTAATTGATCAATTTCAGCTATCTGCAAGGCGTTGCATCCTTGTTCCAGGCAATCACGACCTCAAGTGGTATGAAGAGGATGTGTATCACTGGAAACACAAGCGATTAATCAAGACAAGTGAATTACAGAAAGGTCTACAAGAAGGGAGGTATGTTGAGCAAGGGGCAGGCTATCTAGTGCGTAATGATAAGCGGTATCTTCAACGATTCAAGAATTTCTCCGAAATCTTCTATCACCCTCTGGTGATGGAAGAATATCCACTCAAACCTGAAGAACAAGCTATTCCTTATCTGTTTCCGGATACTGGAATCCAGTTTCTCACCCTAAATTCTGCTTGGGAAACTGATGAATATTTTCCCAATCGGTCTAGTATTTCCGAGGCTGCACTATCGCGAGGACTGATAGCAGCAGATAAGCAAATTGCTCAAGCAAAGCAAAGTAATCAACTTGCCTCAGATGCCAAGATTCTCCGCATCGCTGTCTGGCATCACCCTGTAACTGGTAATGAGAAGATGCAGCAAGATGCTTTCTTAGACCACTTGCGAAAAGCAAACTATAAACTTTGCTTACATGGGCACATTCACGAAGAGCGTACAGATATCATTGGCTATCTTCATCCAACCCGTAAAATCCATGTTGCTGGGACAGGTTCTTTTGGTGCTCCTAGCAATGCTCGTCCAGAATCTACTCCCCGTCTTTACAACTTGCTAGAAATCGAACGTAATCATAGCAAGATTAGAGTTCATACACGGTGCTTAAGAAAGGATGGGGGAGCCTGGGAAGGATGGGCTGTCTGGACAGGGGGAAAAAGCACAGAGCGACGAACTTACTATGACATCAAATGTGAACAGACAAAGAACAGAGGCAAAAGAACAGGAAATAAAGTAAACACAGCTCAAGGACAAGATAACTTAGCGGGCAAGAACCAGGAAGTCAAGCGTGTGAATAATTCGTTAATTGACTTTGCAATTATCACTGCAATCAAAGTTGAGCGATTAGCTATCCTTAAAGCTTTTGGAATTGATGCGACCAAAGATCGTACCCGGAAGGGTTCTCGCACCTATTGGCGCAAACGCTTACCTCTTAAAGATGGTAAATTCTACGAGATTATTGTGGCTCAATCTCTAGACATGGCGAATGTGAATGCAGCTATTCTCGCAAATGATATATTTCATTATTGGAAGCCTACTGCTGTCCTTATGGTTGGTATTGCAGCAACTGCCAATCCAGCACCAAAACAGTTACTGGGAGATTTAGTGATTGGCAAAGAAGTTTATTACTACGAGACGGGTAAAATAACTGCGGAAGGCAAACTGCCTGAACCTAAACAGATTCCAGTAGATGCTACTCTCTTAGACCGAGTACAAGCATTGCCAGATTCCGATTTTTCAATCCTTGTTGATTGCCCCGACAGTACCAATAATCGCCCTAAGATTGAACTAGGGGTAATTGCTTCAGGGGATAAAGTAATTGCAGATGCGGCTGAGCGAGATGCGATCGCTGCTGCTAATCGAAAAATCATGGCAATTGAAATGGAAGGTTACGGTGTCATCGCCGCTGCATGGCAAAGCTTTGAACCGATTCGCTGTTTAGTGATTCGTGCTCTTTGCGACTACGCTGACTCCAGCAAAAATAATCAATGGCACGCCTATGCCGCTGCTGTAGCCGCAGGCTTTACCAAACACTTCTTGCTCGACGAACCTCTTTAGAAGCTGTCTTCCCTTTCGCTAACGGTTTTTGGACTGTGGGATTAACTGTTGGACAAAGGCTTGATACTCTGGAGAATTAATTCCTGATTGCACCGAAAGCAAAACCCGTTGCAGATCCCCTTGGAGCATCGCTGGTACATCTAGCCACAATCCGGGAAAGACTTGAGAGCAAATCAAACCCTCAGGATCTTGTAATAAGGAAATATAATCACCATCGTTTAAACTAAACCAATCAATTCTTTGTTCAAAGACTTGCCAAACAATGTATTCTTGTACTCCATTGCGCCGATAAGCACGTTTCTTATCTCCGAGATCAATTGCTGCACTACTAGCTGCTATTTCTACTAATAATTCTGGTGCTCCTTCTAAGTATCCATCTTCACTTAGGGTCGAGTTGCCCCCACTTTCTGGATTAATTAGCAATACGCCATCGGGTTGCAGTTCGTTGTCCCTATCCAAACGAACTGTGGGTTCAATTCCCATTTGTACCTGGGGTATAGCAGCTTGATAAACTCCCAGCCAGGTGATTAAATGGCCATGGGGTTGGGCATGAGGTTGAAAACGTAGGGGCGATGCCATGTAAACTACTCCTTCTATCAGTTCAGCTTTTTTGAGTTCTGGCATGGCGTGGTAACGACGCTCGAATTCCCGGGAAGTTAAGCGATCGCCATTTTCTAACGGTGGCAAATGTGGAGCAAGTGCGATCGCATTTAGTTCTGAGAATTGTTGCTGAGCTTGTTCAATTTTCCCATTCATCGGATTTTCCCTTAATCACAAGTTCAATGTAGCAAACTGTAGGGTAGGTATGAGCAAAAATCCTAAGCAGTGGCGATATCATTATAACTCAGATCTTGCACTCCTCCCGAAAACATACTTGTGGAGGTAGGCAATAGGCACTCTTGCAATAGTGATAAGATTGAACGTTTTCAGTACCGAAATTGATTGCGTGCAAGATCTCAGCCTCCCACGGACGCGATCGCATCCGCAATGGATGAAACTCACAAATTGTGAAACCATTACGCAGCAATGGTTTCACCATGTGTTTCTTAGGGGTTCAATAAATAAAGCCCCCATTGGCACTCATCTCAATGGGGGCATTGTAGTCTTTGGAATTGTTTCTCTCTATTTACTTGTCCGCAGAAACGATAAGTTTTACGCAACAGCTCACTCGAATGAATGAGAAATTCGGAATTGGGAATAAAATTACTGAGAATTGGTTACGTTAACCGATGGGTGACAGTAGGGCGGGTTTTGATCCCAATATTCGGGTAAAATGGCCTAGGTTATCCCTAAACCTGCCCTACCGATGTGCAATCGCTCTACCCAAGTCGTGAGAAACAACTACTGCCTAACTGTTTAGCCCATCCAATAGCAGTCGAGACGGTTTTTAGTACGAAACAGAAGTAGTGCGCCATTTTCTGTCCAGAAAGGACCATGAGGGATATGCGCAGGTCGCCAGTAGTAGCCATCTTTGAGCATTGCCGCGTAGCGCAGATTAAAAGGATCATCGCTCATAGACCAAGGTCCGTGTACATCTCCGCAAATGGCATAAGCCTCCTCCGTAGTCGGATGACCAGCATAGAAGATACCTTCGCTCCACATTGGCACTAAGCCAAGAACCCAGGTAGCACGACCGGTTTTCCGATTGCTATACAGGCTCTTACGTGATGATCCGGGAGGCAGGAAAGTAGTGCTTTCCCATTGCATGGCATTGAGTTTACTGATTGGCAGATACTCAGGCATCCGTTCGTGATGCTGCAAATTCAGATGATAAGCGGAGTTCTCGGAGATTTGCTCCAGGCTGGCGTAGTCCTTTGATTCTATCCTAAGGATAGTAGGTGTGAAATGGAGATTCCTAGAGCGTTGGTCCAGTAGAAGTCCTTGACAAATGAGACAAAATATACATCCTGTAGGGGCGGAAAGCGTAGCATGGTGCGTAGCAGCATAGCATTCGCACCAATCAATGGTAAGCGCTCGCGATAAATTACCCTGCGAATGCTTCGCCCTCAGCGAGTTTTTCCTTGCATACACAGTATGTTACTTTTGTCAATATCGAGTAATGGACCGACGCCCTAGGCATAATACATAAGATGAGGATTACCACCGCGCACTAAAGCAAAGTAACCAGTTTCTGTGTAGGTTGGACCATGGGGATTGAGTCCTGGACGCCAAAAGTAACAGCCTCGAGTTAACGTGCCCACATCTGTGGTAATACTTCCCTGGAGGACAAAGTGCTCCTCATACAGAGGATGATACTCGACAAATTTGGTAGCAAACTGTGGTAAACAACCGAGAAGCCAGACGCTACTTCCCTCCTTCGGTCCTTGGCGCAGGTTTTTGCGCATCGCACCTGTAGGAAAACCTGGTGTAATCGTAGAAGACCAAGGAATCGATTCCGTATGGGAGCAAGGAATATAGGCTTGTCTGTTGGCCCCCGGCGCATCTTCCTTTGATCTTACAAAGCTAGGACGACTATCGGGCATCCAGAGTGCTGTAGTTTTTGCCTGAATACTCCACGGTTCAATGCAGACACCTGCGGGAATGAAACCATAAGTATAGGGTCCGAGACGAAATTTTCCGATCCGCAGTTCGCCGCTGAGAACAAAAATTTCCACATCGCAGCTGAAATAACCAGAATCACCAGCCTCGTTATCTGTCCACTCTACAAGTTCAGTAGAGCCACCAGTTTCAGTATCGAAGCTCAGAACCCTTGTCAGATGTGCTTCCCACAAGCCATCCACAGCCCAGGGTTTTTGCTCGATATCTGCTGATTGGATGAATTCAATGTGTTTTCTTGCCATATCTTCTTAATTGTTACTTAATGGTATTTACCCAAGTTGCTAGTTATGAGCTTAATCTTGTTAGATGATCCCCCTCCCGTCCCCCTTTGAATCCCCCTCCCGTCCCCCTTGAATCCCCCTCCCGTCCCCCTTGGATCCCCCTCCCGTCCCCCTTAATAAGGGGGAAGCCAGAGGATGCTACTCCTTTCTTGAGAACGCTTTGCGAACGCTTTTTCTTCCACAGGAGTTGCCAGAGGATGCTACTCCTTTCTTGAGAACGCTTTGCGAACGCTTTTTCTTCCACGGGGGACTTTAAATCCAGTCCCCCCCTTGTTAAGGGGGGTTAGGGGGGATCTCAACACGCTACCTCAAAACCTGAGTCAATGACTTATTCAGTAAGTCCTAATTATCTGTCCTGTCGAGAAAATCAACTACTACTCTTGATATTTCCTCAGGCATCTGATTCATCACGCAGAGGGTTCCGCCTTCAATATCCAACATTTTTGCCTGAGGAATTGCTTGGGCAATCACCTGCCTATTTTCTGGTTTGGATACACCTAGTTCTGTAAGTAATTTTATTTCCTCATTACCAGACAAAATCAGGGTAGGACACTTAATTAAACTCAATCTTGCTTGTATATTGCGACAATAAGCTGTTACAGCCAAAGCTCCATAGGGAGGATAGCCATAGCATTTCATCTCGTCTAAAAGAAAACGGTGATTTAACTCCTGAGATTTGATGTAACTCTGACGTGCTGACCACCTTTCTCTGAGTTCCGAAGCGTTTGCCTTGATTTGGAGAGCTTCATCAAGACTTTTGAGTAAAGTAGCTTGTTCCTCCTCACTCAAGTGATCGATATTCGATAATATCAGTTTTTCTACTCTTTCAGGATAAGCGGCTGCAACTTCTGCTGCGACATAAGCGCCAGTGTGGCTTCCCAGGATAGATGTTTTGTTGATGTTTAATTCATCGAGAAGGGCAATAATTGTTCTGGCATAGTCTGCCATTGAATAAATTCGGGGTGGCTTATCGGAATCACCTAAGCCCAGCAAATCCATCGCGATCGCACATCTAGTTTCAGTCAAAATTGGCATCAATTCCCGAAATTCATCACTACTGCGGGGAGTCATGTGTAGCAGTAGTAGGGATTCACCTTCCCCACCTATGCGGTAGAGTATCTGTCCATCTTCAGTATCTAAAAATGCCCTTTTTATTGCTTTCATTTTTTAGCTTCATGCCTGATCGAATCAATAATTTTTATCCCATGACATTAATATAGCTAGATTTATGGTAAGATGACCCAATCACTGAGCAAGTTTAAGCAATTACTGATCATTTCTTAGCGCAAGATTCTGCGCTTACAAAGAAGAGCACGATGACCAATGCCCTTAACCAACTTGCCCGACATGTAGTCGAAACCCGCTTTGAGGATCTGTCTCCGGCTGCGATCGCGGCAACTAAGACTTTCTGCTTGGATACCTTGGGTGTCTGTGTCGCAGGCACAAGCGCGACCTCTGCTGAAAATATAATTAAGGTTGCCGAAAGTTGGGGAAGTGGTAATGAGGCGGCGGTAATTGGCTTAGGGGACAGATTCCCGGCAACGACTGCTGCCTTCATCAATGGGTTTCACACCCATAATCAGGAGTACGACTGCGTTCATGAGCTTGCAGTGCTTCATCCCCTGACAACCATTCAATCAGCGGTATTGGCCTATGGTTCACGCCATGGTGGTATTTCCGGCAGAGACATGATACTGGCTCTGGTCTTAGGTGTTGATGTTGCTACATCCATTGGTATGGCAGCTCAGACGAGTGTCAAATTCTTTAGACCAGCGACGGCTGGCATTTTCGGTGTTGCGGCAGCAATTGGTAAGCTTGCCGGACTTGATTGTAGGATGTTAATGGATGCCTTTGGATTGGCCTATGCTCAGGCTGCTGGCACTATGCAAGCCCATGTTGAAGGAGGACCAAGTCTTGCTTTAATGATGGGGTTTGCTGCGGCGGCAGGCATACGGGCAGTCGATCTCGCTCAAGCAGGATTTACTGGTTCTCATGATGTGCTAGAGGGAACCTTTGGTTATTTTCGTTTGTATGAAGGGGCATGGGATACGGAGCAAGTGTGGGCAGAATTGGGTAGGGTGTGGCGCATTACCCAGGTGAGCCATAAACCTTTTCCTTCTGGACGGGCTACCCACGGCGGTATTGACAGTATCTTGCAATTGCGAGCCGCCCATGGTTTGCAAGCTGATGAGCTCGATACCCTGACTCTAAGTGCGCCGACACTGATCCATGAACTTGTTGGACGCCCCTTGCTACCGGATATGACTGTCAATTATGCGCGGCTCTGTTTTCAGTATGTTGGAGCCCTGGCACTCACCAATGGGCAGGTGGATATGGGTGATTTTTGTTCTGAGCGCTTGAGGGATGAGAGCCTCCACGCATTGGCACAGCAGATCAAGGTGGTAATTGACGATAATCCAGATCCCAATGCATTATCACCACAGAAGGTGATTGCCGTTATGAAAGATGGTCGTGAATTCACTGTTGAGATACCGCACACTCTCGGTAGTCCCCAGCGCCCGCTGACCCGCGAGGAGCATCTCGCGAAATTCCAACGTTGTGTGACTTATGGTAGAAGAACTCTAGCATCTGATACCAGTGAGCGAGTGATAGGGCTAGTTGATCGATTGGATGAGCTGAGTAACAGCAATGAGATAATTCAAGCCTTGTGTCCTGTAGAGCCATAGTGGTATCCTCTTAAATTGGGTAGGTTGATAACAGATAGCTAATTTGCTAATATATAATCATATAGGCTGACATAGGCCGACATGAGTTACGTTACCCTAAGAGAAGCTGTTAAACGGCTAGGCTTGCATCGCAACACTTTCTTCCCATTGATAATTGTTCCTCGATAATTGATAATTGCAATAGTAAATTATACCAAGAGTGTTAAGTTACAATGACGAAATCCGCGATTATTCAAACAGAACGCGGATTAACAATCGCCGGAACTCGCATCACCCTTTATGATGTTATGGACTATGTAACGGCTCAATATCCAACTCAATTTATCCGCGCTTTATTGAATCTTACCGAAGAGCAAATTGACACAACAATGTACCGCATAGCAGAGCAAACTGCTGTATTGGGTGAGATTGCATCTCAAGGCTGGCTAGATATGATCTCTATTAGGTTTGACAACTATTTCAGCATTAGTAGCGTGACACACTTAAAATGATTGAATAGATGTAGGTTGGGTCGAGGCAACGAGACCCAACGCTGGAGCGGGTTGTGTTGGGTCACTTTCTAAAGCTCTACCCAACCTACCTTTTTAGGTGTGTCACGCCAATTAGTGCCGTGACACACCTAAAATGAGGGAATAGATGTAGTGCGAGCGTCTCGCTCGCTAGAGGTATATAAAAAGCGAGCAAGATGCTCGCACTACCAAAAATCTAAACCATCATTTAATATCATGTCCGGTTGAATACTTACACTTTGGTGGAAACGAGGCAGGAGGCAGGAGGCAGGAGGCTCCGAGGGAAGAAAGAAGGTTGCAAGGTCGAAGGGAATTATAATTAATTATCCGGACTTGATATAAGGTGTACCACGCCAGTAATGGCGTGACACACCTAAAATGAGGGAATAAGTAGGTTGGGTGTAGCGGTAGCGTAACCCAACAATGAAGCAGGTTTCGTTGGGTTTCACTTCTCCTTCGACCGACGCTACGCGAACGTTACACCCAACCTACATTTTTAGCTGTACCACGCTACTACAATGTATACATTTTAATTCACCGAAAGCGGCGGGAAGCCCATTCCTTCAGGGATGGGAGGGATAGCCGCCCGCCGCTTTGTTGTTTGTTTTTTGTTTTTTGTTTTTTGACAAACAACTAACAACTAACAACAAATAACGCTTGCATCCCACGTAATGCAAGTCGTGGGATGAGTTAAAA
>JAAHGR010000304.1 GCA_010672425.1 Symploca sp. SIO2E6 | reverse complement strand
TTCCCGCTATCGTAGCTACTAATCATGCCATTACCTATCCGGCGAGTTATCGGTTAAGTAAAAGGTTCTATACTAGTCTCATCAAGTATGGCAAGCGGATAGATCAGGCTTTGCGTGATGTGAGAGTTGAGTTGTTTGTTGATCAACACGAAGCTGTATCTTTTAGTGATTGGTCTTGTCCTGTTCTCTACGCCCGCTCACGACATTTAGGTTTAGGAAATCAGCCGCTACAATGGGAGACAGTACCGGATATTTACAGTATACGTAATGTTGAGCGGCTTTCTCTAGTTAAAGTATGAATTAGCTGTCAGCTGTCAGCTTCTTGGCTAAACTTGCTTATACATATTCTGGTGCAGGTTGTCCTGCTTTTGTTTATGGCGATCCAGATTCTGTCGGTAATGGAATTGAAGACAAATTACAAATATAAAATCTCTCTAACCGAGAGTCTCCCAGAACCCCGACTTCTTTAAGAAGTCGGGGTTCTTAAACGCTGGTAAATTAGGACAGATAAATTTTCTTTGTGTCCTACCCTTCGGGAACTCCTACGGAGAATGTGCCTTTGAGGAGGTAAGGGTTTACCGGAAGATGTGATGGAAACTGTGGCAGCAGAAACAGCGGAGAATATTGCTAAAGTGGTAGCAGGTAGAGATGCTATGATTAATTCTGGTAACCAATCCGTAGAGCAGTCAGGTTCTGGGAATGTTAGTATAGGACAAGCTCTGAGCATTCGGATTAGCTCCCACTAAACCAGTGGAACTGGCATCTTGCCAGTCTCAGCATTTTACCAGTAGCACTATACTCTGTGGAACTGGCATCTTGCCAGTATCAGCATCTTACCAGTAGTACTATACTCCGTGGAACTGGCATCTTGCCAGTATCAGCATCTTACCAGTAGCACTATACTCTGTGGAACTGGCATCTTGCCAGTATCAGCATCTTACCAGTAGCACTATACTCTGTGGAACTGGCATCTTGCCAGTATCAGCACTTTACCAGTAGCACTATACTCTGTGGAACTGGCATCTTGCCAGTCTTGGTAGGCTGTATGTCATATCAAATCTGGTTGCATCGGAATTATATAGCAAACCCCGTCATTACGATTCCAGATGACATCACCCAAAATATATTATTCCAATGCTACCGGAAACGATATCAGACGCGAGCAAGATGCTCGCACTACAGCAGCATCTATCTTTAGATTCAGATCATCCTAATACTGTTACAATACGGAACAATTTTGTCGATTTCTTGGAGAAAGTAGTCAGAGGGGGAAAGGAGTCGGTACTATCTGATACCAAATCCGGTTACAATGGAGCCACTTTGGCAAACTGCGAAAACTCGCTCACCAGACGTTGCATGCAACGTCTCTACAGGGTGAGATATAGCGGGTATATCGATACCGGATTTGGTATGAGCATCCTTTGGTGCAGGAGTTGCTAGGGAAGATTAAAGAAGACGGCAAATTATAAACCTAAAATCTCTCTAACTGGGACACTCCCAGAAGCCCGACTTCATAGAAGAAGTCGGGCTTCTTGAATGCGGGGAAATTGGGAAGATAGATTCTGGAGGCATGTCCTGGTGTGCCTGGTTTGGTTATTTCTTCTAATATCTGTAATGCTCTAATCTTGGGTTCAATAAAAATGCGATCGCTACTTCTCCTACTGATTACCGCAAGATGCCAGTTCCACAATGAGAAATCTGGAAAAATAGTTTATATGTCCACACCTATTCCATTATTAGATATAATCACAAAAACAGCCAAAATTGTCAACTAAAGCATCCTCATACTGTTACAGGGAAGAAGGCAAATTAGAAACCTCAAATCTCTCTAACCGGGATACTCCCAGAAGCCCGACTTCACAGAAGAAGTCGGGCTTCTTAAACGCCGGGAAATTGGGAAGATAGATTCTGGAGGACTGTCCTGATGTGCCTGGTGTGGTGATTTCTTATAATATCCGTAATGCCCTAATCTTGGGTTCAATAAAAATGCGATCGCTACTTCTCCTACTAATATACTGGCAAGATGCCAGTTCCACAATGAGAAATCCTGAAAAATAGTTTATATGCCCACATTTATTCCATTATTATATATAATACAAAAAACAGCAAAATTTGTCAACTTCGGAATTGAGAATTGAATGGAAATAGAGAAAATGTATCAAATATTCTTTGTTAGCTAATTCTACTGTACCTCGTAACAGCGGGAACCGCTGTATTCCTACTGGGACAGCCTGATTATTGCTACCGGGATACTCCCAGAAGCCCGACTTCACAGAAGAAGTCGGGCTTCTTGAATGCTGGGAAATTGGGCAGATAGATTCTGGAGGAGTCTCCTGTGTCATTTGTTGTTTGTCATTTGTTAAATTGTTAAATTGTTAGATGAATTAACTGTTCCATCCACCTCCGCATAGGGACGCAAATTTGCTAAGGCTCCCTCAACCCAAGTCTGGTTAAAAACCTCCTGATGGAAACTAGTTTGAGATTTGCCTGACCTGCCACTACTACTGCGGCTGTTGCTCCAAATATGGAAATGGCTAAGATTGCAGCACCAATGCGCATCTGTTTTTTAGCTTTTCGTTGCGCCTGAGCCAACCGCTGATTCGCCTGCATTTCTTCCTCCAAAGCTAGTTCAACTTGCTGTTGCGCCTGAGCTAAAATCTGTTTTGCCTGCCTCTCTGCATCCAGAGCAAATTGCACGTCTCGCTTTGCCAACTCCTGGCTAGCAGCTAAAAATTGGTAATCTTGATCGCTTAGACTCTTAGCTGCTGCCCAGGCTTGAGCATCCTGCAATGCCTGTCCCCGCAACAACCGTGAATTATCACGGCAATTGGAAGCTAACCAGGCGGTTATCGCCTCGGCATAAGGGCGCAAATCTGCTAAGGCTCCCTCAACCCAAGTCTGGTTAAAAACCTCCTCATAAATCCGGTTATAGACTCTTAACTTACCCTGCTGCTCTACCACCAATCCCGATAGCCGCAATTCCATCTGTTCATAGCTAGCATCCGCAGTTATCCCCTCTAATATTATGTCAGGTTGAGTTAGGACTGACGCGGGAGGCACCGGATGCGGAGACGCGGGGACGCGGAGACGCGGGGACGCGGAGACGTTTTTATTATGGGCAGTTATGCCGACATGAGATGAAGTTTCAGTCAAGAAACCGGATTTCTTTGGTGGAAATGCTGATGTTTCATTGTTGTCTTCATGAGAAACCCGGTTTCTCAAAATTTGCTGATATAATCCGAGTAACCTACCCGCTCTTTGCTGATTGAAGAGCAAGCGATCGCGAATTGTCCGTAAATGCTCCGGTTCATCTTGGGATTCCCAATTTTCAATAATATGCGATCGCACAATTTTGGTAATTGTTGTTGGTTGTTGGTTGTTGGTTGTTGGTTGTTGGTTGTTGGTTGTTGGTTGTTGGTTGTTGGTTGTTGGTTGTTGGTTATTTGTTGTTGGTTGTTTGTTGTTTGTTGTTGGTTGTTTGTTATTTGTTGTTTGTTGTTTGTTGTTTGTTGTTTGTTGTTTGGGAATCGGGAATGTCTTCTTGTCCCCCTTGTCCTCCTTGTCCTCCTTGTCTCCCCATCTCCCCATCTCCCCATTTCCCTCCTCTCCGCGTCTCCGCGTCTCCGCGTCTCCGCGTCCTCCAATCCCTTCCTGCACTACCAACTTACAAAGCTTTTGAGTCAGAAACGGTTGTCCCCCTGTCCATTCCAATACTGCTTGCAGCACTGCTTGGGGATTGCTCACTTTTGCGGCTAACCCAACAGCTAATGGTTGAGCTTCCTCTAGGCTAAAGCCAGTTAATTCTATGGCTCTACCAATATTAAAGGGAGTGCGCTGTTTGTCTTGAATTAAATCTGATGGAGTCGCTACTCCAATGAGGACAAACGACAATCGTTGGTAATCGGGATTGTCTGCTCGCTTGTTGTAGCAGTCACGAATAACGGCAAAAAAGTCATCAATATTGAAATTTAAGCTGAGGATACTATCGATTTCGTCTACAAAAATCACCAGTTTCTGCTGAATCAACCGGAGTAGAATCTCTTCCACAAATTTGCTAAAGCGGTTGACATTAGACAACCTGCTGTTATCTTCCCACCAGTCGTCTAAATCAAATTGCTCATACAGCTCCAAGCTACTAACAATACTGTCAACTATCCCGGCATACCATTCTTCGGAAGTAATATCGGCAGTACCAATAGCAGTAATATCAATCGCAACACAAACAAACCCCTCTGCTTGTAGCCGCTGCATAGTCTTGACTCTCAGGGAAGACTTACCCATCTGCCGAGAGTTGAGTACATAGCAGAATTCTCCTGCTGTTAAAGCATGATAGAGGTCTTCATCTGCCTGTCGCTTGACATAGGTGGGGGCATCAACTGGTAAACTGCCCCCAATTTGATATTGGTAGTTTGTCATTTGTTGTTTGTTGTTTGTTGTTTGTTAAATTGTGAATTGTTAAATGAGTTAACTACAAGCAATAATGAACTCTTCACTCATTACTCATTACTCATTACTCATTACTCATTACTTATGCAGCAAACTCTAGCTAGTTAAGGTGGAGGTTCGGTGAAATATCGAGCATTCTCTATTGTCTGTTGAAAATGGTTAATCAAGGCTTGATTTTGTTTGCTTTCTGACTGCTTAAGGGACTCAAGAGCGATGCGAACAGCACCTGGATTTTGGGGGTAGCTCTCGATAATCAACTCCAAAGTATAGTTGAGTTGAAGTTTCTCTAGTCGATTGATAGCTCCTAATGGGACTACAATCGCTGATACCATTAAACTTAGTGCTGTAGGAACTAGAGGTATCCACCAACCATAAAGAAAAGCTACGTAACAACTGCTAATCAGGCAAATCCCGGCGAGGAGGATAATAAAGACGAGGAGGCGCGGAAAACGCAATATCAAAAATGTCCAGCTCAGACTTGCTCCAATCAAAGACCAGCTGAAAATCCACAGCCACTCAACAGGATCTATCCCAGTCTTAAGCAAAGATCGCTCATCTAGTGCTGCACTCACAATCTGGCTAGTTACATTGGCATGAATTACCACCTTTGGGGTAGGTTGTCGCTTGCTGTCGCTCATCAGGCGACTGTAGGGTGTATAAAACTCATCATCATTAAGACTTGCAGCAATCGAACCAATCAAGATAAGGCGATCGCGAATTAACTCTGGCTCTACTTGCTTCTTGAGTACTTTGGTTAAGGTTACAGTATCGAAGCGATCCAGTTGACCACGATAGTTCAATAAGACTTGATAGTCATCAGAATTAGTACGGACATACCCTCCATCATTTCCTTTAAAGGCGGTAAAGATGCCCTGACCCAAGCGATACTGCTTTTTCTTATCATCAACGCTCTCTAGAGTAATGTCCTTAGCTTTCAGATAAATCCAAGCCAATTTGCTACCTAGACCATATCTCAGTTGACCCTCTGAAGTTCTGTCAAATAATAAAGCTCGACGCACTTTATCATCATCATCCACCAATAGACCAGTTAGAGCCACTTGCTCCATTTTGCTCAAGGTATTAGAGGGAGGAACTTTACCGCCAAAGGTTTTCCCTACGCCAATTAGGTTTGGGGTAGATTTCATCACTTCTAACCAGTCTTGATGACCCAGTTCTACAGGTAAATCGCGATCTAAATCTAAGCCAATTGCCACAGGCTTATCTTGATTGAGGTTCTTAATTAATCGCGCCAACGTTGCATCAGGGATAGGCAGTTTTCGTAGATAGTTAATATCTGACTCATCAATGGTGACAATCAAAATTCGCTCATCAATTGGTTCAGCAGGACGCAGGCGAAACAGTTGATCTAAGGTTGCCAACTCCAGTGACTGTAGTACTCCTATCAAGCGGAGGATAATGACAGAACCGGCAACCCATGAAGCAGTAATCAATATCTCGCGGGATACCAGCATAAACCGGTACAAAATTCCCACCCAGAATAGCTGAATTGTCCAAAGACTTAAGCCCTTGCTATATGAAGTGTACCGCCTTAAGTTGGTAGCCATCTCCCACCATCGCTTCAGTGATATCCGTCTGGCTTTCTGCTGAGCCTTAGCCAAAATCCGATTTGCCGCTGCGATTTGATCATTCCTTTTTTCCAACTCTTGGCTAGCAGTTAAGAACCGATGATCCTGATGGCTCAAACTCTTACCCACTACCCATGCCTGAGCAGCTTGTAATGCCTTTCCTCGCAACAGTCGAGATTCATCCTGACAATTGGCAGCTAACCAAGCAGTTATTGCCTCTGAGTATGGTCGCAAATTGGCTAACACCTGTTCAACCCAACTTTGGTCAAAAACTGCTTGATAAATGCGATTGTAAACTCTTAACTTGCCTTGCTGCTTAACCACTAATCCTGACAGCCGCAATTCTACTTGTTCGGGGGAGTTATCCGCAGCGATACCCTCCCGGTTTGGGGCAGTCAAAATTTGCTGATAAAGTCCCAGCAGTTGCCCAGTGCGTTCCTCATTACTCAAAAGGCGATCGCGAATTGTCCGTAAATGCTCCGGTTCATCTTGGGATTCCCAATTTTCAATAATATGCGATCGCACAATTTTGGTAATTGTTGTTTGTTGTTTGTTATTTGTTGTTTGTTGTTTGTTGTTTGTTGTTTGTTGTTTGTTGTTTGTTGTTTGTTGTTTGTTGTTTGTTATTTGTTATTTGTTGTTGGTTGTTGGTTGTTGGTTGTTTGTTATTTGTTGTTGGTTGTTGGTTGTTTGTTGTTGGTTGTTTGTTGTTTGTTATTTGTTGTTTGGGAATCGGGAATGTCTTCTTGTCTCCCCCATCTCCCCATCTCCCCATCTCCCCATCTCCCTCCTCTCCGCGTCCCCGCGTCTCCGCATCTCCGCGTCCTCCAATCCTTTCCTGCACTACCAACTTACAAAGCTTTTGAGTCAGAAACGGCTGTCCCCCTGTCCATTCCAATACTGCTTGCAGCACTGCTTGGGGATTGCTCACTTTTGCTGCTAACCCGATAGCTAAAGGTTCAGCTTCCTGTAAGCTAAAACCAGTTAATTCTATGGCTCTACCAATATTAAAGGGAGTGCGCTTTTTGTCTTGAATCAAATCTGAGGGAGTCGCTACCCCAATGAGGACAAACGCCAATCGCTGGTAATCGGGATTGTCTGCTCGCTTGTTGTAGCAGTCACGAATAACGGCAAAAAAATCATCAATATTGAAATTTAAGCTGAGGATACTGTCGATTTCGTCTACAAAAATCACCAGTTTCTGCTGAATCGACCGGAGTAGAATCTTTTCAATAAACTTGCTCAAGCGGTAGACATTAGACAATTTGCTGTTCTTTGCCCACCAGTCGTCTAAATCAAATTGCTCATACAGCTCCAAGCTACTAACAATACTGTCAATTATCCCAATATACCATTCCTCTGGAGTGATATTGGCAGTACCAATAGCAGTAATATCAATCGCAACACAAACAAACCCCTCTGCTTGCAACCGCTGCATGGTTTTGACTCTCAGGGAAGACTTACCCATCTGCCGAGAGTTGAGCACGTAGCAAAATTCTCCTGCTGTTAAGGCATGATAGAGGTCTTCATCTGCCTGTCGCTTGACATAAGTAGGAGCATCAACTGGTAAACTGCCCCCAATTTGATATTGGTAGTTTGTCATTTGTTATTTGTTGTTTGTTAAATTGTTAAATTGTTAAATTGTTAAATTGTTAAATGAGTTAACTACCTGACCCCCACTCCTACCCTGATCTATTACTCGCCAAGTTGTAGGGGCAGGTGTATCAGTAATATAACCTGTTTACCCAAATTATGAATAACACTATGTTACATTTTATTAACGCACCGGATAATCTCAGCGAGCACCTACGGTGGTGGTAGGCAATCGCTCGTTGATCAATTTGGGACAGAGTTGGGTTTGTTCCTCGAAATGACCAATGACCAACAACAAACGACTAACAACAAACGACTAACAACAAACGACTAACAACAAACTACAAATAACAAACTACAAGCGATCGCGAAAATATTCCCGATAGAGATCACATAATGGCATCACCGCATTGCCTTGAAACTTCACTAACCCCATACTTCTGAGTTTAAAGGCTTCGGCTGGCTTAATTTCTACTGGTTTATCTGCTGCCACCACTTCCTTGACAGATGTCATTAAATTTGCATCTTCTTCTAAATTTAATAAATGGCGGCGCAAATGGTCAGAGTAGGGGCCTTCTTCTGTGGGAGCTATTGCCAGCAGTTGCTCTAAAGTTATCCTGCCACGAGCAATTTGATAGAGAGCCACCCGCACGAGATAGGGATGTCCTCCCAACATTACCATTAGTTGTCTTACCTGGGAATTAGTCCAATTCAGTTGGTGTCGCTTGATTAACTCCTGTACCTGGGATTGGGTTAATTCTGGCAGTTCAATCGGCAATCCTACATTAAAAGGAGATTGATTGATATTCAGGGGGATGTACACTTCCTTAGAATGGACTATTACTAACCTCAGCTTTTGCCAAACTGCCTCATTCTTACCTCGCTCATGCCAGGCTCGCAGTAGTCCAAAAAAGTCGGTAGCAATGGCTGGATGTTGGAAAATTTGATCTACTTCATCTAAACCTAAAGCGATAGGGGTAGGAATTTCGGAGAAGAGATATCTTTGAAAGTACTTGGTACATTTATTTTTGCTTCCTAGGGGCCCTTTCCAATATTTCTCCAGCTGATCCTCTAAATCCAATTCCTCAGCTATACTGGCACAAAACCACTGCAAGAAGAGATCCAAGTTGGTGAGAAATTCCGCATCTGCTGACTGAAAGTTTAACGCTGCCATCTGATAACCTGACTGGGTTGCCTGATGGAGAATCCGACTCATTAGGGAGCTTTTACCCATTTGTCGGGGAGCCTTTACCCGAATCAATGCTGCTGGCTGCACAATGGTTTCGTAACAGTCAGGTTCAATAGG
>JAAHGR010000303.1:2258-8941 GCA_010672425.1 Symploca sp. SIO2E6 | reverse complement strand
CAATTCCCAATTCCCAATTCCCAATTCCCAATTCCCAATTCCCAATTCCCAATTCCCAATTCCCAATTCCCAATTCCCAATTCCCAATTCCCAATTCCCAATTCCCAATTCCCAATTCCCAATTCCCCATGCCCCTCCCACGCCTGTTGACACTGATTATTGGTCTGAGCATAATTCTGGGGCTAATGCTGTGGCTCATCAATTCCCTCTACCGGCTGTATATCCAAATTTCCTTTACCGCCCCTCTGCTAGGCAATTTACTACTGTTGTTGCTGATTGCCTTGCTGGGGCTAATCATCTTCGCCTTCGTCTACTATATAGGCTTGTTGGGACCGGCTCAGAAGGGACAACGTAGGCGTCTTATACCACCAAGAGTTCCAGAAGTAAAGACAGAGGCAGCTTCAGAAACTCTCAAAGCCGTAAGGCAGCAGGTGACCCAGATTCAGGATGAAGTAGCACGGCAAGCTTTACTGACGCGATCGCGGGAGATTGAATCTATCCTAGATCGTGGGGAACTTTTGGTAGTCGTATTTGGTACAGGTTCAGCTGGTAAAACTTCCCTGGTTAATGCTTTGCTGGGGCGGATGATTGGGGAAGTAGGAGCCCCAATGGGAACAACGGAGGTGGGAGAAACTTATAGTCTGAAGTTAAAGGGATTGAATCGCCAGATTCTGCTTACTGATACACCAGGCATTTTAGAAGCCGGTATTGCTGGTACACAGCGGGAGCAAATGGCGCGAGAATTGGCAACGGAAGCTGATTTGCTGTTGTTTGTCGTGGATAATGACCTGCGGCAGTCGGAATATGTTCCTTTACAGCATTTAGCTGAAATTGGCAAGCGATCGCTCCTCATCCTGAATAAAATCGATCTTTATGGGGAACCAGATAAGGAGAAAATTATCGCCCGGTTGCGGCAGCGAGTGCGGGGATTTATTGGTCCCTCAGATGTAGTCGCGATCGCGGCAAATCCTGAATCAGTGGAGCTAGAGAATGGTGAAATCTTTGAACCAGAGCCTGATATCATGCCCTTAATCCGACGTCTTGCTGCTGTTCTACGCTCCGAGGGGGAAGATTTAGTTGCCGATAACATTTTACTGCAATCTCAGCGTTTAGGAGAAGAAGCTCGAACCATTATCGATAACCAACGCCGACAGCAAGCGGAGAAGGTAGTGGAACGTTTCCAGTGGATTGGAGCCGGGGTAATTGCGGTGACTCCTTTACCGGTGGTGGATTTACTGGCAACCGCAGCAGTCAATGCCCAAATGGTGGTAGAAATTGGCAGAATCTACGGCTGTGAACTAAACATGGAACGAGGTAGAGAACTAGCTCTTTCTCTGGGAAAAACCCTGGCAAGTTTGGGCATTGTCAAGGGAGCAATTCAACTCCTGTCAACGGCTCTCCAACTCAATGTCGCTACCTATGTAGTAGGGAAGGCAATTCAGGGTGTCACAGCAGCATATCTCACCAGAATTGCTGGTAGAAGCTTCATAGAATACTTTCGCCATAATCAAGATTGGGGTGATGGTGGCATGACAGAGGTGGTACAGCAACAGTTCCAACTGAATCGCCGAGATGAGTTTATCAAGGCTTTTGTCCAGGATGCGATCGCACGGGTAGTAAAGCCGTTAACAGATAACTCAGAGACAGAATTGGAGCCAAGAGATTATAACAATCAGCAACAGGATTGGTGATAACCCCCTTTATTATTGAGCAAATTTCCTGCTACAGTGGCTAAAAAGGAGGTTATTCATAAAATGAGCGTAAAACTAATTTTAGTGGGATTAACAGTTGCTTTCACCCTATTGTCTCTGTTCTTCGGCACAAAGAACGGATTCTATGATTCAGACAACTACCATGGTAATGGTTCGGCCCACTAAGTTTGTTAATATTAGCACCTTAGCCTTCGGCGTTTAGCTTTTTAACAACAGCTGAGGTGCTAATGACAAATAACAAATGACAAATGACAGATGTCGGATTAACAGTTGCTTTCACTCTATTGTCTCTGTTCTTCGGCACAAAGAACGGGTTCTATGATTCAGACAACTACCATGGTAATGGTTCGGCCCACTAAGTTTGTTAAAATTAGCACCTTAGCCTTCGGCGTTCAGCTTTTTGGCCGACAGCTGAGGTGCTAATGACAAATAACAAATGACAAATGACAAATGACAGATTAACTTGCTTCCCTTATGGTGTTGGTCAGGGCGCAGAGGGAGTTTGTTTACTGGTGCAGATGGGTCCACACCGCATCCTCCTCGACTGTGGATTAGCGGATATTACACCTCTACTCTCAGAAGAGCATCCACCAGCGGATTTGGTATTGTGTAGCCATGCCCATAAAGATCATGCTCAGGGTCTGCTCGCTCTTTACCAAGCTTTTCCCGATTTGCCAGTCTACGCTAGTGAAGAAACAACTGCCTTACTGCCACTAAACTGGTTGCCGTTGCCTTCTGAGAGGATTACCGGTTTAGACAGCCAAGGTCAAACGAAGCTAAAGGATACAGGTATTACTGAAGTTGGCAGTAATCCAGAAGCAGCAGAGGTGGAGACTAAAGGAGCCTTAGATATTCCCCCATTCTTTCAGGCTCTACCTTGGTATACACCTGTAGAAATTAGCGATGGATTGACTGTCGAATTATTTCCCGCAGGTCACTTGCCGGGAGCCGCAGCCATGTTACTCTGCTATACTGCTCCCAGTCGAACTTACCGACTATTTTATACTGGGGACTTTTTCCTGTCTAATTCCCGGTTGGTAGAGGGATTGTCCATTGAACCCCTTAGGGGTACAAAACCAGATATAGTGATTGTGGAAGGCACTTATGGCACTGCTCGACATCCTCATCGACGGCAACAGGAAAATCAGTTAGTAGAGATCGTAGAACAAGCGATCGCATCCAATAAATCAGTCCTGCTACCAGTACCTACCTTGGGTTTAGGTCAAGAAATCCTGATGCTCTTGCGGAGTCACCACCAATTTACTGGTCGTAATTTAGATATTTGGGTAGATGGCACTGTCGCCGCAGCTTGTGATATTTACTTAGAACTCCTACCTCACTTACCCACTTCAGTACAAAACTTTGCTCGACATCAACCCCTATTTTGGGATGAGAGGGTGCGTCCTCGCGTGCGGCGGTTAGATGATGAAAACCGGCGCACCATTGGTCAACCACCCTGTATCGTCATCACTGATGAAGCTGCCGATTTGAGCACCTACTTCCATCCAGATTACAGTTCTCAACTGGTGTTACTACCAGAACAACCAAGATATTCTCAGAGTCCAGAAAACGCCGAGCAACATGCAATTCAAACCTATTCCCTCGCCCAACATAGTGATTATTTAGGAACGACTCAGTTAATTCATAACCTCCGTCCTCAGCATGTTATTTTTTTCCACGGTTCTCCAAACTACCTAGCTGACTTAACCGGTTTAGAAGAGTTGCAAAATCGCTACCATCTACATTGTCCAGCTACAGGCACATTAGTAGAACTACCGATTGGTGAAATATTTGTGCAACCAGCAGCACCATCCCTAACCAATTACGAAGGAGAACTGAGTGAACTAGACACATTTGTCAATATTACTCTTCCAGAAACCATCATTGCTGACCCCCGCTGGCAAGATTTTGCCGATACTGGTTTAGTGGAGGCTCGCTGGCAGGGGAAAGAGCTAGTGTTGCGAGGATTATCACAAAGAGAACTGCTCAAAGAAAGTAGCAATAGTAGGATACCGATGAACATCGACTGCTGCGGTATCTGTCGCCACCAACGAGGACAACGGTGCTGGAATCCGGCTTCTCCCCTTTATGGTTTTAAGGTGACATCAGAGGGTTATTGTCCAGTTTTTGAACCCATAGTACCTTAGTCATCCAATCCATTGAGGGCTGCCAACTTAAGGCAGGACACCTTATATCATGTTCGGATAAACAGTTATAATTCCCGGATACCTTGCAACCTTCTTTCTTCCCTCGGAGCCTCGGAGCCTCGGAGCCTCAATGTGATGAGCGGACATCTTGCGATTGCTTTGGGCACCAGCTTGCGCTGATCGCAAGCATCTGGCTTTATACCAAATTCTCTTTATCAATTATGAGTGGAACAGTCATCTTGCCTGTCCTTGAAAATCAGAGTATATAGGTGCGCACATTTTTCCATTGTACAACAATAGCACAAAACCAAGGCAAAAGCAACCAATGTAGAATTGAATTAGGAACAAATTCAGTATATTTGTAGGGGCGGGTAATGGAACAATCTAGCCCATTTTACCAGAAACTGTCGGTGCAAAACCCGCCCTGAATATGTGAGCGTATTTTCCTGAGCCTTGTCGAATTTCCTAACATTCACCCCCGATTCATTCAATCAATCCGCAAAGTTATCGATAGGGTGGGTTTTGTGTCATGCTTATCGTCGATTGCGATAAGATATCTCAATCCGCCCCTACAAAAATTGGAAGAAACAATTTCTTTTCCTGTTCCCTCAGTAAATCACAGATTCTGTTGCTTGCAGATGGCTTTGAGAACCTGTAACAACAAAACTGCACTTTCCCCATCCATGAGATTCAGTAATGGCATCTGTTGATAGGTGGAGGGATTTCCTGGTTTAATTAAGACAAAGCGATAATCTGTACCATTGGTACTTAGTCCCCAGACTAATTTTTGATGTTTCAAGCTCTGATGAGCATAAGTAAGCAGTTGGGGTAAGCCTTCCAGGGAGTTGATTGAACTGTTTTTTGATTCAATGACTAATAACCAAAAAGCGATATCCCTTGTGGTGGGATGCTCTTGGTTAACCGCTAAGAGATCAAAGCGTCCAGTAATTTTTGTGTCTTGGTCTTCAACAACGATCATATCGATATCTTGTTCAAGACTAATTTTGACAGGGGAACGGTAGAAACCGGCTAAGCGGAGTAACGGAGCAATCACCAGTAATTTGACTTGTCCTTCTAAGACTTTACCTTCGATGAGGTAGTTTTCAAAATCATCTCGAATTTGAGCAAGTTCCTGCTGTTCAAACTCGGTTAGCGGTTCTAGGGAGAGTAAAGGTGTGAATGAGCCGTTGGCTAGTTTATTGAGTTTGAGGAACTGATGAACCTGTTTAAGGGTTAATTTTTGAGCAAGGATGGTTGTCATAGTTTTAAATCCAAGACCTTAGGAGTGTATTGCATACGCCCTATTGCATATGCCTATTTATGGCATTACCTAAAATCTAGGCCGAACTCAGATGTTGAAGCAATATCAGTTGTGTATTGCTTTAATTACCATTGTCGTTTACAATTATATGCTATTTTTTATATCGAAGGGCAAAATTACCATTCCCATATTCTTCAGGTATTAAGGGTTGTTATATCAACTCCGATTGCATCGGAATGATTAAACATATGGCTTTTTGGTTAGGAAACGTAGATACTGGTGGGCGCAAGCTTTGCGCCCCTACCAGAATGAATATTATTCCAATGTAGCCGGAATTGATATTACTATGTTAAAAAACATTACTTTAAGTGCTGAACAACAGCTCATTGAACTTGCTCGCAATAAGGCTACAAGGGAAAATTCCACCTTGAATGCTCAGTTTCATGACTGGTTAGAACGATATGTTAGTACTGAGCATCAACTTATTGATTACGATTTGCTAATGGAGCAATGAGCTTACGTGCAACCTGGGAAAAAATTCTACCGAGATGAAATGAATGAAAGGTAATTACTTTTTAGATAACCCATTTCTAGAGTCCTAATCCCAATTATTTTATCGAATTATTCAACAATTTCACCTCGTAGGGGCGGGTTTAGGAACAACCTAGCCCATTCTACCAGAAACTTTCGGTGCAAAACCCGCCCTGAATATGTGAGCGTATTTTCCTGAGCCTTGTCGAATTTTCTGATATTAACCCCCGATTCATTCAATCAATCGGCAAGGTTATCGATAGGGCGGGTTTTGTATGATCCTTATCGTCGATTGCGATAAGATATCTCTAAACCCGCCCCTACAAATGTACGGA
Source organism: Symploca sp. SIO2E6 (assembly GCA_010672425.1). GTDB lineage: Bacteria > Cyanobacteriota > Cyanobacteriia > Cyanobacteriales > Coleofasciculaceae > Caldora. The sequence goes on along the minus strand of JAAHGR010000303.1, from coordinate 2,955 downwards.
CTTTTTGCTTGTTATCGAATTTTCTGATATTAACCCCCAATTCATTCAATCAATCGGCAAAGTTATCGAGAAGGCGGGTTTTGTATGATCCTTATCGTCGATTGCGATAAGATATCTCTAAACCCGCCCCTACAAATGTACGGACTTTTTGATTGTTATCGAATTTCCTGATATTAACCCCGATTCATTCAATCAATTGGCAAGGTTATCGATAGGGCAGGTTTTGTATGATGCTTATCGTCGATTACGATAAGATATCTCTAAACTTTCCCCTACGAGTGTACGGTTTTTTTGATTATTATCGAATTTCCTGATATTGACCCCCGGTTCATTCAATCAATTGGCAAGGTTATCGATAGGGCGGGTTTTGTATGATCCTTATCGTCGATTACGATAAGATATCTCTAAACCCGCCCCTACAAATGTACGGTATTTTTTTGCTTGTTATCGAATTTGCCAACAATTTCACCTCGTTTGGGCGGGTCATGGAACAACCTAACCCATTCTACCAGAAACTTTCGGTGCAAAACCCGCCCTGAATATGTGAGCGTATTTTCCTGAGCCTTGTCGAATTTTCTGATATTAACCCCCGATTCATTCAATCAATCGGCAAGGTTATCGATAGGGCGGGTTTTGTATGATCCTTATCGTCGATTGCGATAAGATATCTCTAAACCCGCCCCTACAAATGTACGGA
>JAAHGR010000303.1:822-2158 GCA_010672425.1 Symploca sp. SIO2E6 | reverse complement strand
AATTTTCTGATATTAACCCCCGATTCATTCAATCAATCGGCAAGGTTATCGATAGGGCGGGTTTTGTATGATCCTTATCGTCGATTGCGATAAGATATCTCTAAACCCGCCCCTACAAATGTACGGAGTTTTTGATTGTTATCGAATTTCCTGATATTCACCCCAGGTTAATTTAATCAATCCGCAAGGTTATCGAAAGGGCGGGTTTTGTATGATCCTTATCGTCGATTGCGATAAGATATCTCTAAACCCGCCCCTACAAATGTACGGAGTTTTTGATTGTTATCGAATTTTCTGACATTCACCCCAGGTTAATTTAATCAATCCGCAAGGTTATCGAAAGGGCGGGTTTTGTATGATGCTTATCGTCGATTGCGATAAGATATCTCTAAACCCGCCCCTACAAATGTACGGAGTTTTTGGCTGGTTATCGAATTTCCTGACATTCACCCCAGGTTAATTTAATCAATCCGCAAGGTTATCGAAAGGGCGGGTTTTGTATGATCCTTATCGTCAATTGCGATAAGATATCTCTAAACCCGCCCCTACAAATGTACGGGACTTTTTTTGCTTGTTATCGAATTTGCCAACAATTTCACCTCGTTTGGGCGGGTAATGGAACAACCTAACCCATTCTACCAGAAACTTTCGGTGCAAAACCCGCCCTGAATATGTGAGCGTATTTTCCTGAGCCTTGTCGAATTTTCTGACATTCACCCCAGGTTAATTGAATCAATCCGCAAAGTTATCGATAGGCTGGGTTTTGTATGATCCTTATCGTCGATTACGATAAGATGTTTCTCAACTCGCCCCTACAAATGTACGGACTTTTTTGCTGGTTATCGAATTTTCTGACATTCACCCCAGATTCATTCAATCAATTGGCAAGGTTATCGATAGGGCGGGTTTTGTATGATCCTTATCGTCGATTGCGATAAGATATCTCTCAACCCGCCCCTACAAATGTACGGACTTTTTGATTGTTATCGAATTTTCTGACATTCACCCCAGGTTAATTTAATCAATCCGCAAGGTTATCGAAAGGGCGGGTTTTGTATGATGCTTATCGTCGATTGCGATAAGATATCTCTAAACCCGCCCCTACAAATGTACGGAGTTTTTGGCTGGTTATCGAATTTCCTGACATTCACCCCAGGTTAATTTAATCAATCCGCAAGGTTATCGAAAGGGCGGGTTTTGTATGATCCTTATCGTCAATTGCGATAAGATATCTCTAAACCCGCCCCTACAAATGTACGGGACTTTTTTTGCTTGTTATCGAATTTGCCAACAATTTCACCTCGTTTGGGCGGGTAATGGAACAACCTAACCCATT
>JAAHGR010000303.1:0-722 GCA_010672425.1 Symploca sp. SIO2E6 | reverse complement strand
TATCGTCAATTGCGATAAGATATCTCTAAACCCGCCCCTACAAATGTACGGGACTTTTTTTGCTTGTTATCGAATTTGCCAACAATTTCACCTCGTTTGGGCGGGTAATGGAACAACCTAACCCATTTTACCAGAAACTTTCGGTGCAAAACCCGCCCTGAATATGTGAGCGTATTTTCCTGAGCCTTGTCGAATTTCCTGATATTAACCCCCGATTCATTCAATCAATCCGCAAGGTTATCGAAAGGGCGGGTTTTGTATGATGCTTATCGTCGATTGCGATAAGATATCTCTCAACCCGCCCCTACAAATGTACGGCTTGTTTAAATTGTTATCGAATTTTCTGATATTAACCCCCGGTTCATTCAATCAATCGGCAAAGTTATCGAGAAGGCGGGTTTTGTATGATGCTTATCGTCGATTGCGATAAGATATCCCTAAACTTTCCCCTACGAGTGTACGGTTTTTTTGATTATTATCGAATTATCGTGCGATCGCGTACCGCAGCATCTCACGGTTCGCTACAATATTACAATGTGATCGCACTAAGCTTCATCCTAATTCTCCATTCTCCATATACGTGTTCACTCTCAAGTTACTATGTTAAAAAACATTACTTTAAGTGCTGAACAACAGCTCATTGAACTTGCTCGCAATAAGGCTACAAGGGAAAATTCCACCTTGAATGCTCAGTTTCATGACTGGTTAGAACGATATGTTAG
>JAAHGR010000302.1 GCA_010672425.1 Symploca sp. SIO2E6 | reverse complement strand
CAAACCAGCAATTTAACAATTTTCAATTTAACAATTCAAATAAATCTTGAATTGGTTGTAATTTTACGCATTTTTGGCTACTATTGGAATAATGGAATGGGTGTGCGCCTATAGAGTATAAGTTGCCAGGTTGACCTAGATTGTGTTGCGATAAACGGGTAGCGATCACTTGCTGATAATCTAGGGATAGGTTGAGTTAACTGGGAAGTTGTGGCAGGGCGGGTTTTGCTCCAAATATTTGGGTGAAATGGGCTAGAATATTCCTAAACCCGCCCCTACAAGCGATCGTAAACAAACAATTTAACGATTTAACAATTTAACAATTTAACAATTCAACAATTCAACAACAGAAACTAAGGATATAATGCTTACATGCCAACAATAGACCAACTTGAGGGACTCTATCGTATGAGTTATTGGCTTACATACCAAATGTTCCAGCCAATTCACCTCGTTTGCATAGACCCTCGCACTCGTAATCTATATATACTAGCGGGTCATAATGATGATCTTGAGTTTGAAGTTACTCCCAATGGAGATGTAAGCTGATGAGCCAAGTTGATTATGCTGTAATGACTAATGAGCAGCTTAAGCAGTACATGCTGGATCACCGTGACGATAAAGCTGCATTAAGTGCTTATTTAGAACGCCGTCACCAACAACAGCTTCCTGTTATTGCCAATGTAAAAGATGCTGACTTTGACAACAAGTTTCAGGCTGCAGTTGCTCGAAAGATGAGAAATTAGGTGTTAGGTGTTAGGTTTTTAGAGTTATCCTTAACGCATTTGAGGATAATTTGGGGATAGATTACGTTAACCGGGAGGTTGTGGTAGGGCGGGTTTTGAGCACAATATTTGGGTAAAATGGGCTAGAATATTCCTAAACCCGCCCCTACAAGCGATCGCAAACAAACAATTCAACAATTTTCAATTTAACAATTTAACTAAATATTGAATTAGTTGTAATTTTACGCATTTTTGGCTATTATTGGGATAATGGAATAGTTGTGCGCCTATGAGGTATAAACTACCAGGTTGATCTAGATTGTGTTGCGAGAAACGGCTAGCGATCGCTTGCTGATAAGGAAGGGGATAGGTTGGGTTAATCGGGAAGTTGTGGCAGGGCGGGTTTTGAGCACAATATTTGGGTAAAATAGGCTAGATTATTCCTAAACCCGCCCCTACAAGCGATCGCAAACAAGCAATTCAACAATTTTCAATTTAACAATTTAACAATTCAACAATTCAACAATTCAACTAAATCTTGAATTACTTGTAATTTTACGCATTTTTGGCTACTATTGGAATAATGGAATAGGTGTGTGCCTATAGGGTATAAGCTACCAGGTTAACCTAGATTGTACTGCGAGAAACAGGTAGCGATCGCTTGCTGATAAGGAAGGGGATAGGTTAAGTTAACCGGGAAGTTGTGTCAGGGCGGGTTTTGCTTCCAATATTTGGGTAAAATGGGCTAGATTATTCCTAAACCCGCCCCTACAAGCGATCGCAAACAAACAATTTAACAATTTAACAATTTAACAATTCAACAATTCAACAATTCAAATAAATATTGAATTGGTTGTAATTTTACGCATTTTTGGCTATTATTGGGACAATGGAATAGTTGTGCGCCTATAAGGTATAAGTCACCAAGTTGACCTAGATTGTGTTGCGAGAAACAGGTAGCGATCGCTTGCTGATAAGGAAGGGGATAGATTACGTTAACCGGAAAGTTGTGGCAGGGCGGGTTTTGAGGACAATATTTGGGTAAAATGGGCTAGAATATCCCTAAACCCGCCCCTACAAGCGATCGTAAACAAGCAATTCAACAATTTAACTATTCAACAATTTTCAATTCAACAATTTAACTATTCCGCTAACCGCTGACGAATTGACTGTTGTGCTTCCTGATCAATTTCAACAACGGGTATAGAAATTGTTCCGTTTGCACCATCTGTAGAGTCCTGCGGCTTTATCCAAGCGTGATATAGCCGATTCTCCTTAACATTAGCTACAAGAAGAAGAACTGGGATATTGGAATATGCCAGTTGAGCATAGATATTTTTGGGTAAGCAGTATCGATCTGACACTGGTTGCTCAGTAGCTTTAGCCACTACAGCAGAGGTATTTATGCCACCATCAGCATTGGTAAAACCAACGAAAAAGTCGTACCCAAAGTCAGATGTTGATTGTGCAACGAATCCTGGTTCAAGATCTTGAAGGAAGAGTTCGATCATCAACTCTCCTCGATGACCCACCATTTGCATTCTGTCAGCTAAACTATTCATGCGAATACCAAGAAATTAATTACAACATAGAGAAGGTCGAAGGCCGAATTAGGATAAAATCCGTAAACTTGTAGGGGCGGGTAATGGGTCACTCTTATCGCATTCAATGATAATTTTGGTACAAAACCCGCCCTGTCGATAACTATGCGGTTACAAAATTAGGTGTTAAGTTTTTAGGGTCACCCTTAACGCATTTGCTGATAAGGAAGGGGATAGGTTGAGTTAACTGGGAGGTTGCGGCAGGGCGGGTTTTGAGGACAATATTTGGGTAAAATGAGCTAGATTATTCCTAAACCCGCCCCTACAAGCGATCGTAAACAAGTAATTCAACAATTCAACAATTCAACAATTTAACAATTTAACTACCGACTGCTAATTCCCTGTTGTAGAACCTCCAAAACCTTAGCCAAGTTACCGGATAATAAAGCATTGACATCTAACCATAAACCAGGATAAATCTCACTTTTGATAATTCCCTGCTCATTCGGTTGCAATTTGATATACTTTCCTCCTCTGAGTCTAAACCAATCAAATTCCTGATCATACACTCGCCAAACCAAATATTCTTGCACTTGGTTACGTTGGTAGGCTTTTTGCTTATCGCGCAAATCGATAGAAACTGTAGAAGCAGCGATTTCAACGATTAATTCCGGTGCGCCTTCGACATATCCATCTTCACTAATTGTTGATTGTCCACCTTCCTTGATTCTCAGTAAAGCATCAGGTTGAGGTTCATTCTCTGCATCTAAACGGACTGTAGGGTTATCGCCTGTTTGTAAATTTGGAGTAAAAGTTTTATAAAAGCCAAGCCACAACATGATATCAGCATGAGGCTCTCCGTGTTGCTCGATGCGTAAAGGCGATCCCATATAGACAATTCCTTCGATTAATTCTGCCTTTTTCAGATGAGGCATTGCGTGATAACGGGTTTCAAATTCCAGACGAGTCAATTGATCACCATTTTCTAAAGAAGGAATCAATTTGCTTGGTTTAGTAATGGTTTTAGCCATAGCTTTTCATGTAGTTAGGCATAGTGATTGGCTGTATGGATAATTGGGAATTGGGAATTGGGAAATCTCAAGTAGCTGCGATCGCTTTGTATAGTTCATTTTAACAGTTTAACCCCTCTTATATCATTTGCGATCGCTTTTTCCTAAAAATCTTGAATTGGTTGTAACTTTACGCATTTTTGGCTATTATTGGAATAATAGAATAGGTGTGCGCCTATAAGGTATAAGTTACCAGGTTGACCTAGATTGTACTGCGAGAAATGGGTAGCGATCGCTTGCTGATAAGGAAGGGGATAGGTTGAGTTAACCGGGAGGTTGCGGCAGGGCGGGTTTTGAGCACAATATTTGGGTAAAATGGGCTAGGCTATCCCTAAACCCGCCCCTACAGGCAACCATAAACAAGCAATTCAACAATTTAACTATTCAAATAAATCTTGAATTGGTTGTAATGCAGGCTCATTTTTGGCTATTATTGGAATAATAGAATAGGTGTGCGCCTATAAGGTATAAGTTACCAGGTTGACCTAGATTGTGTTGCGAGAAACGGCTAGCGATCGCTTGCTGATAAGGAAGGGGATAGGTTGAGTTAACCGGGAGGTTGCGGCAGGGCGGGTTTTGAGCACAATATTCGGGTAAAATAGGCTAGATTATTCCTAAACCCGCCCCTACAGGCAACCATAAACAAGCAATTCAACAATTTAACTATTCAAATAAATCTTGAATTGGTTGTAATGCAGGCTCATTTTTGGCTATTATTAGAACAATGGAATAGGTGTGCGCCTATAAGGTATAAGTTACCAGGTTGACCTAGATTGTACTGCAAGAAATGGGTAGCGATCGCTTGCTGATAAGGAAGGGGATAGGTTGAGTTAACCGGGAGGTTGTGGCAGGGCGGGTTTTGAGCACAATATTCGGGTAAAATAGGCTAGGCTATCCCTAAACCCGCCCCTACAGGCAACCATAAACAAGCAATTTAACAATTTAACAATTCAACTAAATCTTGAATTGGTTGTAATGCAGGCTCATTTTTGGCTATTATTGGAATAATGGAATAGGTGTGCGCCTATAAGGTATAAGTTACCAGGTTAACCTAGATTGTGTTGCGATAAACGGGTAGCGATCGCTAATAAATAAGCATCATACCCAAAATCAGCAACGCCCAGAATTATTCCCTTTATCATCTACCATCAAATAAATCGAGGGGCAAATGACCGTACATATCATTAATGCCATCTTCATAGGCAGATTGACAAGACACTAAGACACCACGATGGGTTCCTGTATAGGAATCGAGGTAACATAGTCCGGAATTGGGATTAAATTTGATATAAACTGAACCATCAATAGGGTCAAGGTCAAAATTGGGTTGGTAGCCTAAAGCTTCAGAATAGGTTTTTAAGGCTGATAAACCCTGAGTTACCGTATCAGCACAAATCCCTAAGATTTGGTAGTCGGAATGATTGGTGAGTAAAATTAGTGCTTGACGAATAAGTGCTTTTTCGGATTCTGAGTCGATAGATTTGTTCTCAATACAGTTGAAGGGTTTCAGGAGTTCTTGAGCTTCTTGAACAGTTAGATTACACATTTGTTAGGTGTTAGGTGTTAGGTATGTAGTGCGAGCATCTTGCTCGCTATTGATAATGAATAATGAACAATTGATCCCTAGAAACCGGGTTTCCAGCAAGAATAACGACGAAATTTTACATCTTTTCAAAGAAACCCGGTTTCTGAATAACCCATTTATTCCCAATTCCCAATTCCCCATTCCCAATTCCCCATTCTAAAAATCGCCCCTCAAAGCAGGAACACAACGATCGCATAATGTGGGATGTTCAGGATTAGTGCCAACAGAGGTAGAGTAATTCCAACAGCGATCGCATTTTTCTCCTTCGGCTTTGACTACACCAACCTGGAGCATTTCTGAGGAGGAGTTGTACTCGGTGTTTTGTATTGCTTCGGGGGAGTCCAACAGTTCTACTTGAGAGGCTAAAAATAGATAGCGTAATTCGTCTACATTGTTTGTTGGTTGTGATCTTACCTCAATAACCATGTCGGAGAGTTGTTGTACTTCCGGTGTTTCTTGGTGGTTGCTCTCTGGAGGTTCCGGGACTGGTGCGGCGGTTGGGACATCTACTACTACAGCGCTAGAGTCTCCCAATGTGATTGTTTTCCATTCCTTAATCTTCTGGGACAACTCTTGGCGATTAGCGGCAAAGAGTAGATAGCGTATTAAGAACCAGCCGCTGTAACCGGTACCAACTAGGATGAAGAAAGGCTGGAGTAGGGGAAGATGATTGATCACTCCAATCACGTCTACCATGATCTTGGCAAAGATTAATACTGTCAGTAACAAAAAGACTGTTGCTGGTAAGCCGGGATTGTTGTGGTAGAATTGATTTACTCCCTGACCTAAATTAGTCAACCACCCAATAGCTGTTGCTAACTGTTGTTTTGGTTCTCGTTCTAAGGGAGTTGGTTCTATGGCTGGTTCTGGAGTAACTAACTCTTCTGGTTCTACAGGAGATGTTACTTTTGGAGTTACTTGCTCTTCTGGAGATTTGACTACCACTGTCTGAGTCGGGTTGAAACCAAGTAACTGTTCCCGTAACTCCTCATTGGGAACATACAACAATACTTTAGCTTCCAAGGAAGAACCAATCATCTTTTGTTCCCTGGCTTGTTCGAGTACTTTGTTCACTTCGGTGCGGATGGTGCGCAAGGTATTCCAGGAGGTAGCTAACTCCTGATTGTGCCACTGCTCCTCTAACTTCACCCAACCAGACTCAAACACGGACTGGTAAGATGTGGGATAGGGGAGGTATTGCCAGATATCTTCTGCTAGGTGACACAATACCGGTGCGATCGCTACTGCTAAGTTTTCTAAGGCTATTGCTAGTACTGTCTGACAGCTGCGACGGCGTGGGGAGTCGGGGGAACTGATGTAGAGTCTGTCTTTGGCAATGTCTAGATAGAAGTTGGACAAATCCACCACACAGAAGTTTTGCACTGTTTGGAAGAAGCGGAAAAACTGATAACTTTCAAAAGCTTCGGTAATTTCGGTAAACACTTCTGTTATCCGGTGCAGCATATACTGGTCTAATTCCGGTAACTCTTCGTAAGGTACTTGGTGTTTTGCTGGATCAAAATCATGGAGATTACCTAGCAGGAAGCGGGATGTGTTGCGAATCTTACGATAGACATCCGATAGCTGTTTGAGGATATTGTTACTTAAGGGAACATCGGAAGAATAATCTACCGAGGACACCCACAGGCGGAGGATATCTGCACCATAAGGTGGCTCTGCTTTCTTATTGTTCCCTCCCTCAATTACCATCTTCGGGTCAATGACATTACCCAAGGACTTGCTCATTTTACGCCCCTGTTCATCCAGGGTAAAGCCGTGGGTTAAAACAGTTTTGTAGGGAGCATAACCGTTAGTGGCAACACTAGTAAGTAAACTGGATTGGAACCAACCTCGGTGTTGATCCGAACCCTCTAGATAGATGTCTGCCGGATAGCGCAATTCAGTTCGCTGATCACTCACTGCAGCCCAGGAGGAACCGGAGTCAAACCAGACATCCATTGTATCAGTTCCCTTCTCGTAAGACTCGCTCTGATCGCGATATTGTTCTGGCAAGAGTTCGGCTACGGACAATTCCCACCAGGCATCGGAACCCTTTTCGGCGATAATTGCTTGGACATGGGTAATAGTTTCTTGGTTGAGCAGTACTTCCCCCGTCTCTTTTTCATAGAATACGGGAATCGGTACTCCCCAACTCCGTTGACGGGAAATACACCAATCCGACCGGTCTGCTACCATGGGAGTGATGCGGTTTTCTCCTTGAGCCGGAATCCAGTTAACCGCTGCGATCGCTTGTAGTGCTTCTTCCCGGAATCCTGCTACCGAGGCAAACCACTGCTCTGTAGCCCGAAAGATGGTAGGTTTTTTAGTACGCCAATCGTAGGGATACTTGTGGTTATAGGGTTCTTCTTTGAGTAATGCACCAGCTTTAGCCAATGCTTCTACGACTGCTCCATTTCCTTCCCCGAGGACATTCAACCCGGCAAACTCTTCAGCTTCTTGGGTAAAATTCCCTTTAGCATCCACCGGTGAGAGGATGGGTAAACCATAGCGTTGACCTACTGCAAAATCCTCTTGTCCATGACCTGGTGCCGTATGTACTAAACCGGTACCCGACTCAGTTGTCACATAATCACCACCAATGACAATTTCACTCTTCCGGTCAAATAGGGGATGTTGGTAAGTAGAATGCTCTAAATCCTGACCCTTAACCGTAGCTTTGACTTCTAAGGGACTCCCCAGCTTCTCTGCCAACTGTTCCACCAAGGCAGCTGCCACTAGCAGGTATTGGATTTGTTTGGGACTTGCGGCTTGGGACTGTTCTTGCTTACCCTTTTTAGATGCCTTTTTAGTTTTAGTGTCAGTTTTGGAACCTCGAACCTTAGCTAATACTCCCCCAAAGCCTTTGGACTTACCAGTAGTTTCCTCTGCTGCAAGTTGGCTCTCCTCCTCTGGTTCAGAGGCGGTTAAGGGAGAAGGCAGTTCCACCACCGCATAAGTCAGTTCCGGATTCACCGCCACTGCCAGGTTACCAGGAATTGTCCAGGGAGTAGTCGTCCAGATCCCCACACCCAGATGAGGTAAAAATGGCTCTAATACTTCTTGCACTGCCACTGCTGGCTTAATCATCCAGAAGGCAGCATAGATACTACGGGAGATATGACCTTCCGGATACTCCAACTCCGCTTCTGCCAAAGCTGTCCGGGAACTGGGACTCCAATGAACCGTCTTCAAACCCCGATAGATATAGCCTTTCAAGAACATCTCACCAAAAACCCCAATCTGAGCCGCCTCATATCCCGGGTTCAAGGTTAGGTAAGGATGTTCCCAATCTCCCCAAACACCATAGCGTTGGAAACCCTTACTTTGTTCTTCTACTGTTTTGAGAGCAAACTGCCTAGCTTTCTGTCGCAGTTTCAAGGGGGTCAGTTCTTGCCGTTCCCCTGACTTCATTGCTTGGAGGACTTTCAATTCAATCGGCAAGCCGTGGCAATCCCAACCAGGAACATAACGCACCTTGCGTCCTTGGAGCAACTGATACTTATTAATAATATCCTTAAGGACCTTGTTCAAAGCATGGCCCATATGCAGAGAACCATTAGCATAAGGCGGTCCATCATGCAAGACAAAAATTTCCCCAGGATTATTCTGTGACAGGCGATCGTAAATTTCCTGTTCTGCCCAATATTCTTGCAGTTCCGGTTCCCGCTTGATGGCGTTCGCCCGCATGTCAAACTTAGTCTTGGGGAGATTTACGGTATCTTTGTAGGCTTTGGATGCTGTCACAGTCTAACGTCAAGATATAGTGGAGTAGTTTTGGATTGATCTATTATCTACGAGAAGTCGCCCTAAGTTCAACCCCAAGTTCCTGGTTTATGCCGCAAACCCTAATTAACTCATTACTCTTGAGAAACTATTTTAGATTTTAGATTTTAGATTTTAGATTTATTTAGATTTTGGATTAAAGAATTGAATCAACACAAGCTTAAGGCTCCGAGAGGAGGAAGGATGCGGGAAATAGTGTTTCTCCTGTTCAATTGGGGGCGCGAAGCGCACAAGCGGGAGCTCT
>JAAHGR010000301.1 GCA_010672425.1 Symploca sp. SIO2E6 | reverse complement strand
TCACTAGTATTGAGCCTGGCTCCTTCATCGATCGAAATTGAGCCTGCCTGAGCCCTAATTTCGATTAAACCACCGCCTCCAGCAGTATTAGTTCCCTTACTTTCGGCTTGAATTTGACTATTGTTGATATTAACAGCATCATTAGCCTGTAGCTGGATCGAGCCAGCAAGTCCATTGTTGGCATTACTTCTGATTTGACTATTATTAGCAGAAATCGAGCCAGCCTGAGTCCTAATTTCGATTGAACCACCGCTTCCAGCAGTATTAGTTCCCTTACTTTCGGCTTGAATTTGACTATTGTTGATATTAACAGCATCATTAGCCTGTAGCTGAATAGAGCCAGCAAGTCCATTGTTGGCATTACTTCTAATTTGACTATTACCCGTGATCGCGATTTGATTGTTGGCATTGAGGGTGATATTCCCGGCAAAGCCGTTACCGGTATCACTAGTATTGAGCCTTCCTTGATTAAGAGCAATGGAGCCAGTCTTAGCGGTAATGTTGATGTCACCACCGGCTCCAGCACCGTTAGCATTTATACTTTCAGACGTCAGGGTGCTAGTGGTAATCTCCACGGAATTACCAGCCTGGACTTCAATCAATCCAGCCTCTCCATTAGCCGCATCACTGGTAATTCTACTACTCGCGATCGCAATATTTTCGTCAGCTAACAAGCGAATATCTCCTGCTTCTCCGTTTCTGAGAGCAGAAGATTTCAGATCACTAGTCAGTCCCAGGCTACCACGGGAGTCAAGATAAATATTACCACCATCCCCCATTCTGTCACTGGTATCGATCACACCAACTTGGATCGTTCCCATCGTTAAGGTAGTATCGGGAAAGTACTGATTCGTGAGCAATACTAGTCCACCTTCATTATTGATGCTGCCAATAGTGATATTGGCACTAGTAGCAGTACCACCAGCAATTCCCACTGCACCCAAGGCTGTAGTTCCGGCTCTAATATCCACCGTTGGCTGAGTACTACCATCAACAGCAACTACTGTCCCATTAGAAAGAGTAACATCTTCCTCAATCGAGTTAGCATCGATCCCTGTAATCCGAATATTACCAGGAATTGTCACACTCCCTCCCGCCAAAATATGTAGGGATGCTCCAGTATAACGGTTGAAACTAACATCCCCTGCAGCACGAACAATCGGATCTTGGGGACTAAACAGCTCCCCTAAACTGCCATCCAACTGCTCAATGGTAAAATTACCACCAGAAGTATAGCGAGTATTACCCTCAACCCTATTTTCCGAACGCAGGATCATATCCCCACCAGAGAATAAACCACTATCGGGATGATCAAAAGCTAGGATATCTACTTTTTGATTACCCTGTACCAAAAGTTGTTCTCCAGCCTGAGCAATAAAAGGATCAGCGACATTATCAAGAACCATTATCCTATCTTGAGCCAGTAAGTTCAAATCTCCCCCAGCTTGTAACTGACCCTGCAAATCAAGATTGTCAGCCCAAAGGGTAAAATCACCACCAGTTACTAAATTCCCTTGATTTTTAATCATCCCAGGTTGATTAGCAACTTGATTAAAAAACAGCGCTCCCGGCTCAACTGCCAGTAAACTACTAGTTTGGGGTTGAGCAGCACTAAAATAGCCTTGATTTCCGAGACCAATGGCATCAGCGGTAGTAGCCAAAAAGGAACCATTAATATCTAAACTGGCATTCTCGCCAAAGAAAATCCCCTGAGGATTGAGCAAAAATAAATTAGCATCACCCAAAACTCCCAACCTACCGAAAATTCGAGAAGGCCGATTACCAGTAACACGAGAGAGGATATTTTCGATACCCAGAGGATTAGCAAAATAAACCCCCTTACCTGCACCAACATTAAACTCCCGAAAGCTATGGAATAAATTACCTCCTCTAGCAGCGCCACCATCAATCCGCTGATTATTTGGATCAAGAGGTACAACTACAGAATTTTCCCCTCCCAGAGTATTATCAGATCTCACCTGAGCTACAGCTTCAGTAGCAGTGAAAATTGATAAAACGAGTAATGAGTAATGAGTAATGAGTAATGAGTAATGAGTAAATATAGATTTTTTTCTCAGTATTCCCATCTTCCTTGTCCTCCTTGTCTCCCTGGGGTAGATAGAGTAGAGTGGTGCGAGCATCTTGCTCGCTTTTCACCTCTAGCGAGCAATATCTTTGCGCTACGCGAACAACTACACCTAAAAATGTAGGTTGGGTAGAGCTTGCTTCGTGACCCAACACAGCCAACCCAGGCGTTGGGTCGAGGCAACGAGACCCAACCTACATCTATTGAATCATTTTAACTGTGTCACGCCACTATATCATACACTTATTTGTAGGCGCACATCTTCTCCATTATCCATAATAATAACAAAAAATAGCAACAAACACAACCCAACAACAAATCCGATTTCGTTTAAAAACTGGAAGGTTCATCAAATAAATTTAGGGGCTTGTGACCGTTTTATTCTAAAATCTAAAATCTAAAATCTAAAATCTAAAATCTCTAGTCAAACTTGAGTAACAGCGATCGCTTTGCCTCTTGGCTTACGATCAAACAATATTTTGGGTCTTAGTACAATTTTCAACAACAACCACAAAGATTGTAACTCTCCTGGTACATCCTGACGCTTCCACTGCCCTGGACGACAGTATAACATTTCCACTAAGCGTCGTTGTTGAGACAGAGATAGTTGCTTGAAGGTTACCCGCAAGCTGGGAAATTCTCCCTGAAAACTAGTATTGCTAATCTCTGCTGGTAAAGAAATCTTCTCTTGAGGAAGAGAAAAAGTGACTGGTAGACTCTCTCCTGCTGGAATAGTTGGTAATTCCGCCTGGGTTAATTCTACTTGAGCACCTACTTCAGAAATACAGCTAGTTACTCCCCATAATTCTGTGGGGGGATGGGGGGATGGGGAGATGGGGGGATGGGGAGATGGGGGGATGGGGAGATGGGGAGATGGGGAATTTTTATCACTTTGTTGTTGCTCAGGGGTCAAGGAAATATGAGGTGGGATTTCAATTCTCCGCGTCTCCGCGTCTCCGTGTCCCCGCGTCCCCGCGTCTCCGTGTCCCCGCGTCTCCGCATCCCCGTGTCTCCGCGTCCCCGCATCCCCGTGTCTCCGCGTCCCCGCATCCCCGTGTCCCCACGTCTCCTGAGTATTGAACTGAATCCTCACCACCCGCCGCAAATTAAACCATTCATAGATATCTGATTGGGGAATATCGATTAAAATCAATAAGGAAATGCCCAACATCACGAGGTTGTAGGTACTCCAAATTGCTCCTAAGCTAATACCTTGAAGTTGTTGGGCAATTTCAGATACCCCTCCTCCCTTGACGATACAAATGCATAGATTTTGCCACAAACTTAGTGCTGTAGCAATAAACATGATCATTAAAGGTAAGGCTAATCGACGGTTAAAATAAAAGCGATTGTTCCGGATTCCCTTAGGAGTAACCTTAAATCCTTGGGAAAAAGGATTCCACATAACAGCAATTGCGGTTATGGCTAAAGGTATAGTCAGAATTAGGGAGTAGATCTCTGAGATTAAAGCGGAACGGGAGCGGTAGTTTAACCAGGAGTAGACAGTAATATTGACTACATAGTAAGGCAAAAAGTAATAGAGTAACTCTTGAGGAGTTGCCCTGACGGGAATTGCTTCTAAAAACGAATAAGCTAAGGGTATCAAGAGAAAGAAACAACGAGGGATACTGCCAAACCAATGGAATAATCCTTCCACGTAAGCTAATCTTTGTAGAGGTCTTAACCCAGGAATAGTTAGAGGGTTAGCATCAACAAAAAAAGCCTGTAAGGTTCCCCTTGCCCAACGCAATCTTTGAGTAGCATGGGCAGCAATATTTTCCGCTGCTAAGCCAGCACTCAGTTTTTCATCCAAATAAACTAGGCGAAACCCTTGAGCCGACAAACGAATACCGGTGAAAAAATCTTCGGTAATCGATTGAGTGAAAAAACACCCAACCTGATTCAGCGCACTGCGTCTAGCAACAAAAGAAGTTCCCGTACAAATCACTCCACCAGCCGCATCACGAATTGGCTGAATTTGTCGGTACAATACTTCTTCTTCCGGAGTTAGCACATTTTCCAAACCCAGGTTACTGGCAATAGGATCGATATTATAAAAGCTTTGGGGAGTTTGCACTAGAGCCACTCGTTCATCTTGAAAAAATCCGACAGTGCGATGGAGGAAGTTTTTCGTCGGGATAAAATCAGCATCAAAGACAGTGACCAATTCTCCTTGGGTTTTACCAAGAGCATGGTTTAAATTACCAGCTTTGGCATGACGATTATCAGGACGGGTGATATACTCACACCCCAATTCTTGCGCCAGTTGCTCTACCTCTGATCGCCGGGTATCATCCAGCAAATAAATAGTTTTATGAGGATAATCAAGGGATTGACAACCGATAATCGTGCGTTTTAGAATGAAAGTGGGCTCATCATAAGTAGGCACTAAAATATCCACCGTGGGCAAGTAATTGCCAGCTAAGACCTCTTGTGATAACCAGTCAGCTTGGCTACGACGATTTTTCCATCGTAACATTAAAAATAACTGAATAATGCTGTGAGCTAACACCAGCATTTCCATAACCAATAACCCCAAGCTAAAGAAGCCATTGAGGGGGTCAGTAAGATTAAGAGTAGAAAGCGATCGCCACAGAATATAACGAATTAATAAGCCCAATAAAATACCAACCACCACTACTCGTGACCAAGGACGAGGTTCAGGAGAAACCTTAGTGATCGCGATCGCGATTACCAAGAGAATCACCGTAGGCGCAAGCAAGTATTCTACCATCACCATTGGTGTCTGTACCCAGGCCGGAGGATGTTCTTGCAGAAGATGAAGCTGAGCAAAAAGTTCCTCAATTTGTCCTACCCCTACTGCCCAGGCAAGAACTACCGCCCCAGTGAGCACAACAACAGTCAGTAACAGTAAGCTGGCTAATCTAAGTTGTTTGTCCTTTGTTATTTGTTGTTTGTTGTTTGTTGTTTGTTGTTTGTCATTTGTCATTGGTTGTTTGTTGTTGGTTATTGGTCAAGCAATTAAAAATTGAAGATTTAGGAGCTTTTCACTATTTTAATTCTTCAATCTAAAATCTAAAATCTAAAATCTAAAATCTCTTTTGTCATTATAATCTGGTTAAGAAAAGACAAAGATTACCAGGTTAAACTTAATTTCCAGCTTATCTTAAATCAAGATAGAATATTTTCATGGTCAGAAAATGATTTTTTCCTGAGAAAAAGGTTAAGCTTGAATAAAAGTTAGGGACATAAAGCCTACTCCCTACCCCCAATTCCCAATTCCCCATCCCCAATTCCCAATTCCCAATTCCCCATCCCCAATTCCCCATCCCCAATTCCCCATCCCCGAAAAGCCACCCCTGGTCAAACCCAGGTAAAGATTGATAAGATTGATAACAGCTCAAGTATCTAGCGATATAATTAAGGAAGGCAAGCGAACTACCAAAAATCGGTGCGAGGGTGTTGTCTATCTAATTTGCCTGACCAGGAGAAACAGGTCGAGGGAAGGTTGCAGTCCTCTTCGGTGTTGGATGAATGGCCATTCCCCCCTACTCTTGCCTTTTAATTTAGCGAACTCAGTTTGTTTAGTAATTTATGCCCATAGTTCATAAAAAACCAAATCGCAGCAAACACACCATCAATGACCAAATTAATTTTCCTAAAATTCGAGTCATTGATGCTGACGGTCATCAAATCGGGATCCTAACTCCTCGTGATGCTTTGAAGATAGCAGAAGAGAAAGGGCTGGATCTAGTGCTACTCAATGATAAAAGCGATCCACCGGTTTGTCGAGTAATGGATTATGACAAATTTCGGTATCAGCAAGAGAAAAAAAGCAGTGCAGGTACAAAATCCCGGTCAACGACTCTCAAGGAAGTCAAAATGGGTTATAAGATTGGAGAACACGACTATCAGGTTCGCATCAATCAAGCCAAACGTTTTCTCAAGGTGGGAAATCTGGTTAAAGCGACTGTCACCTTAAAGGGGAGGGAGGTTCAGCACGCCAATTTAGCTCAAGGACTACTCCAACGCATGATTGAGGATTTGCAGGAAGTCGCACAAATCCAGCAAGCACCCAAAAGGGAAGGGCGTAATTTAATGATGATACTTAGTCCGATGAAGTAAAGGAGATGGGGGGATGGGGAGATGGGGAGATGGGGGGATGAGGGGGTGGGGAGATGAGGAGATATTTACCAATTCCCAAATAACAAATGACCAATAACAAACAACAAACAACAAACAACAAACAACAAATAACAAATAACAAACAACAAACAACAAACAACAAACAACAAACAACAAACAACAAACAACAAACAACAAATAACAAACAACAAACAACAAACAACAAACAACAAACAACAAACAACAAACAACAAACAACAAATAACAAACAACAAACAACAATTCAAGTACGTCTGATTGAGAATCAACGAGAATTAGAGGAGATGTATCATCAAAGGTGGCTGGTTTTGAGAGCACCTTTGGGGATGGCACGGGGAACAGAACAGGATAAATACGATTCTAGCGCCTTTCATGTAGTTGCTCTAGGCGATCGCAAGGTCGTTGGTTCTGCTAGACTCAGGGAACTATCCCCAGAAGTAGGCGGCATTGCTTATGTCTGTGTCTTACCTGAGTTTCAGCACCAGGGGATTGGGACAAAATTGCTCCAGAAATTGATGGCCACAGCTCAAGATCAGAAGCTCAAGAGTCTAAGATTAAGGAGTCGGATTACTGCTTTATACTTTTACCAACGCCTAGGATTCTTTACCCAGGGTGAACCCTTTGATTATCTTAACATTCCTCATATCTTTATGCATCTTAATTTGGGGGAATAGGGAATTGGGAATTGGGAATTGGGAATAGGGAATAGGGAATTGGGAATTGGGAATTGGGAATGGAGAGAAGTCTTCTGCCTTGCAGCCTCGGAGCCTCGGAGCCTCGGAGCCTCGGAGCCTCGGAGCCTCGGAGCCTCGGAGCCTCCTGCATTAAGCAATTTGAAGATTATCTGTAGAATCCAAATAGTGAACCAGGTTGAGGCTTCCCACAGAATATTTGACAAACTCCGATTCCTTCATGGCGCCACAAGAACCCCGCAGTCGTAAAGTTCGATTTTCATCCCTGACTAATTCAGCTAGGTAAGTGTAGCTTGAGTTATCCGGTTTGGTAAACGTTAGTTCTGCTTTGATCGTACTATTATTGAAACTTTGCTTAATAATTCTACCCGCAACCTTGTAATTAAACCAATCCCAGCCGTGGGTGAGCATTAACTCTCGCTCCACAACCTGCATCGAGGTTGGTAAAATGCTCCAACCCCGATAAACTCTTTTCAGACATGCGATATCACCGGTTCTAGTTAAAATTGAGCTAAGGGACTCTCTATTTAAACCACCATAGTATCTCCCTGTGGGGAAATCGATAGCTGTGGGAGCAAACCGATGTCCACCAAAATGACTGGCTTGCCAAATCCGAACCTGACTCAATGATAACTCAGCGACTGTGGCTAAGGCTTCTCGGTAAAAAGGCTTACCATACCGCGCACAACATTTATCATGGCTACCGTGAGTACAAACTAAAATATCTCGTGTCTCACCGGTTACCTGTTGGCAATTTAGTTGCTCACCCGCCAAATATTGCTCAACTACTCCTGCTACCTGCTCAATGTTGGGGACATTAAATTCATGTTTTTGGTAACCCCGACTCAATCTTCCCTGCTCCTGCTCAAAAATTAAGATTTTTGTACCGTCGGTTGGTGGAGATTGGTTCGGTGCTAATAATAAAAATCTGACTGAAAGCTGGGATTGCTTCACCTTATGCACTAAAACTTTCAGATTTTCGGGAACAGCTTTAGAGTCGAAGGCATTTGCTGCCCAAGGAGTCGGACACTCCACTAAAATATAGGTAGCATAATTTGTGCCACTACCAATAATATCTTCTCCAGCTTGACGTGAAGATTCTGCACAGAAAAAAGCATTCATTAGTTTATCTCCTTATATTTAGTGAGGAATTGGGTATTGGGAATTGGGTATTGGGAATTGGGTATTGGGAATAATGACAAACAACAAACAACAAACAACAAACAACAAACAACAAATTAATCAACAAAAATAATTCCCTCCATTACCAAACGAGATAGCAAAGGCACAATATCTAGTTCCCAATCGCAATCTGGCAACCATCGCAGGATCTCGTCTCCAGTAAAAGTCTCCCCCTTGAATAAGTTTTCCAACATGGTGCGATTCACCCCTCTGAGGACAATTTCCTTGCCTGAAGTAATAATTTTATAGCCACTACCCTCCGGTAATTCAGCAATAGTTACCCGCTGAAACTTGGCACTGGTAAACCGAGTTGCTCTTCCTTGGGGAAAGAGATTAAACCCAGCTTGCTCAGGTAAAGAATATTGAGCCGCTGGCTTACCTAAACTATCCAGGTAGTTAAGATACTCATCACTAATCTGGTTATAATGGAGATACTTACTTAACTTCTCAATTAATCCCTCGACCTCAGCTGCGACAGGAGCATTTGCTGTACGTAAAGGCAAGCTTTGACGCCACTCTTCCTGTTTAGTTAACTCACTAACTAACCATTCGAGAAAGTCAATCCCTGTCTGGCAATGCACTCCTAGGGTAAGATGTAGCGAGGGTTCATCTAAAGCCATCGCATAGTGCCAATGACCTCGTGGAATGTAGAGTACATCTCCTGGATTGAGGATACAGCTCACATCAGGTTCTCCCTCTGGAGGCACAAGAAAGGATGATTTTTGCTCTGGTAAAGGATATTTTACCGTATCCCCAAATACCTGCCACTTTTTTGTGCCATCTACCTGTAAAATAAATACCTCGTGGGTATCGTAGTGAGAGGAAAAACCTTGTCTTCCTGGCCAGGAACAGTAAGCATTGACTTGGGTGA
>JAAHGR010000300.1:4694-8986 GCA_010672425.1 Symploca sp. SIO2E6 | reverse complement strand
TGGGTTAGTGGAGTGGGGGGAGGGAGGGGGTGGAGTTGTGTGGTTGTGGGGTTGGGGGGTTGGGGGTATGTCGGTTGGGGGTATGTCGGTTGGGGGTATGTCGGTTGGGGGTATGTCGGTTGGGGGTATGTCGGTTGAGCGTATGTCGGTTGGGCGTATGTCGGTTGAGCGTATGTCGGTTGGGGGTATGTCGGTTGGGCGTATGCAATACGCCCCTACAAGCCTAACACCTAAGTTTTGCCCCTAATTCTCCTTTAATACGATTGAGAATTGAGGTTTCATCAAGGGAAGAAAGAATGCGACTGACTACCGCTTTCGGGCCATCAGGTCCCCAAGATGCTCCATTGGCTAAATAAGTCTTGGTAACTTGTCCAATACCATAGGAGGAGACCCCAGCAACTCCTGCCTGGGTAATGGCAACTGAAAGATAGGGAGCCAAGGAAAACCCACCGGTAGCTGGTGCGGAGAAACCGAGCAATCCTTTGAGGGAACTGAGTCCTAGATTTGCCAAGAGTTCGCTAGCACTGATACCTCCCATGCTGATAGCGATTTTTTGTAGCAATCCGATGGCTCCCGATTCGGTCATGGGAATACCGTAGAGTTTTGATAAACTAAGAATCATTACCACATCAATGGCAGTAGCAGTGAGAATATCTACAACGGTAACTGGATTAATCGCGATCGCAACGGCTTTAGTCATTACGGCTTTCCAGATAATTTGATTGGCACTCTCCTCTCGAATGAGCATTTTCCGGTTGACCAACTGCTCATTAACATTATCAGCATAGAGCATAGTATTCAGAGCCACCAGAGATTTGCCCTCCCGGTGCAAAATCTCCAGGATCTTGAGTTTCAAATCCTCGATTTGCGGTTTTCCAGGACACCGCTGTAATCCCATCGTACCATCAACCCGACGCACCGCCTTAGCTACCAGCGGTGAAGCCGCAACCATGACAATTTCTGCTGGTGAGAGTAGCTGCTTGACTCGCTCATCCCGAATTTTACGGTAAATTGCCCTGCGGTCTGCCTGGGGATACTGATCAATCTTATTGAATACTAGTAACATTGGCTTACCAACCTCTCGCAATTGAGATAAGGCTTGATACTCCACCTTAGTCAGATCCCCAGCAATGACAAACAGCAACAAATCCGCCTCTTGAGCTACTGTAAGCGCCATCATTTCGCGAGTTTCTCCATCGATTTCATCAATACCAGGAGTATCGATTAGCTGAATTTGGGAGTTGCCAATACTAGGTAGAGCAACTCGCAAGATATCTTGATGATTGTCCCCCACAGTTTCACTGCTCAACTGCCAATCAGCTTGTTGAGTGTCTCGCGTAACTCCATGGAGTGGTCCGGTTGCAAATACAGGTTGTCCTAATAAAGCATTGAGTACAGAAGACTTCCCTCGTCCCACCATACCAAAGACAGCAATTTGCACACATACATGGTCTAATTTGTCAAGAACGTGGGTTAAACCTGCAATCTCTGACTCTAAACCTGCTTGTTCTTGGGGTGTCAAGTCAAAATTATTAACCAAGTCTCGCAATGCGTCTTGAGCATACTTATAGTTCAGCTGTGCCTGAATTTCTGCAAAGCTCAAAACCGTACTGTCTAATTCCTGCTCTGATAAGTACATGAGACCCAAGTATATTTATCCCCATGCTATTCATCTTAACCAATACCGAAGCCAGTTGGCTCAGTCCACTTTAGCAATCCGCAAGGTTATCGTCAGGGCGGGTTTTGTCTAATGGTGATCGTAGAATGGGGTACAATATCCCATTACCCGCCCCTACAAATATCCGGTATTCAATTTTCAATTTTCAATTTTCAATTTTCAATTCTCAATTATGTCCCCTCAACTAGCCTATTCCTTAATGTCCTTAACATGCGGCTTGTTCCTTGATTAATTGCTTGTTCTACGAGTTGAGGAATCAAAGTAGTCAGGGGAAAATTGGGAAAAGTTGGACTAATAGACTGTTCTTGATAAGTGCCATCAACAAAAGCATAAATTTTTAGTTGTTGTTTGCGATAAATCCAGACTTCAGGAACACCGATGGCTGCATAAACTTCAAGAGTTGTTTTGGAGGTAACATCAGATTCAATGGCTAAGTCTGGTGGCGGATCGATGTCCAAATCTATATGGGTACAACCTTGCATTTGAGAAGCATTTTGAATATAAAGGCAGGTATCCGGTTCAACTCCAGCAATTTCAGGACGTTTAAAGGTAGTCGATCCGAAATCTTCCCAATCCCGTCCCTGAGAATCTAATATGGCTTTAACAATATCGGTAATAATCCGGTTGGGTCTTTCGTGAATAGCCAGGGGAGACATAATTTCTAGGTTTCC
Organism: Symploca sp. SIO2E6; assembly: GCA_010672425.1. GTDB lineage: Bacteria > Cyanobacteriota > Cyanobacteriia > Cyanobacteriales > Coleofasciculaceae > Caldora. Next base: position 6,637 of record JAAHGR010000300.1, on the reverse strand, counting down.
TTGGTAGTAGATTAGGCGTACTCGGCGCTGCTCAGCAAGTTCATCAAGAATTGTCTCAAACTCTTGCCATGTCAGGTTATTAATAGTAACACTACTACCGGGATTAAATTGGAGCGCTTTTAGTGGTATCGTAACAGTCACAGTTTTTCCTCAGAACAGTCTGTTTGCAAGAGATAGAACGTCGGTCTATTAATAATACTTGACAAAGCTTGTCGTAGGGCAGGCATTCTCGCTCATCTCCAACTACAGCAACCAATCTGCAAGGTTATCGTCAGGGCGGGTTTTGTCTAATGGTGATCGTAGAATCGGGTAAAGTATCCCATTACCCGCCCCTACAAATATTCGGTATTCAATTTTCAATTTTCAATTCTCGACCATGTAATAATTAACCCTTGAGGTAAATTTGTCAAGAGATTTTTACAACATGTAATAGCTGAGAATAAATTCATCTTAATTAATCTTCCTCTCATTATTAACTTAATATCAACTCATTTTGAGTATGAGTTAGCCTACTACATTAATAGTTAACAACTAATGAAACTACCATTAATTGAGAACAATGATAGATAATCTTACCGGACAACTGGATGATTCAATTATTATTGAATATGGAGAAAGTGTTGTAATCAGAGAAGAAGTTATTGCTCCCCTCGGAGAAGCAGCTATCGATATTCCTGGTGATAATGCTCGACTAAACGTTACATCCAGTGGTTCAGTATTAGCTAATGATCAAGGCAATACAGCAATTCAAGTAAGTGGTGAAGATGTCACTATTAGTAATTTAGGACTAATTTCTGGCGCTCTCAATGGTTTAAGTTCTACTGGCAATGAGCTGGACTTAGTAAACCGGGGAACTATTACTTCCGACAGCCGTGCCGTTGATTTGAGTAATGGTGACGGTATTACAGTACGCAATTTTGGCAGCATCCTGGGAACTGATAATCAACGCAATGGAACTTTTTATATCAATGGAGTGGTAGATGATGCTACTCTCATTAACCGACGTAGTGGTGTCATTGATGCTGGGACCGGCAATATTGGTGATGGTGTTTCTATCCAAGTTGGTGCGAGTAGCGAAGATGCATTAAACGAGGATATTAATCTTATCAACCGTGGCGCGATCGCTGGTCGGGGTCAAGCAGAATTTGATGGAGGACGATTGACTCCTAATGGTTCTAGTGGTGTACGCTTCTTCAATGGTTCTGGGACACCTGAAGCCACAGTTACAGGTTCTTTCATTAACTCCGGTTCAATCACCGCAGAAGTAGATGTGGGTTTCTTGGGTGCAGTAGTTGTCGAAGATGGTGTCAGCTTCCAAGGCACGATTACTAATCAAAGGCAAGGTGTGATTAGTGCTCCACGTAATGGATTGTACATCGGTAATGCCGACCATGATTTAACCATTAATAATCGTGGTTTGATTGAATCCGGTAGTCGTGCAGTCAACTTAGATGGTGACAATGTTACCTTTAACAATAGTGGCGATGTCCTAGGCACAGGTAATCAGCGTAACGGTACTGTCTACATTGACGGCACAGGGGATGACATTACAATTAATAACCAACGTCATGGTGTCATTGATGCTGGGACTGGCAATATTGGTGATGGTGTTTCTATCCAAGTTGGTGCGAGTAGCGAAGATGCATTAAACGAGGATATTAATCTTATCAACCGTGGTGCGATCGCTGGTCGGGGTCAAGCAGAATTTGATGGAGGACGATTGACTCCTAATGGTTCTAGTGGTGTACGCTTCTTCAATGGTTCTGGGACACCTGAAGCCACAGTTACAGGTTCTTTCATTAACTCCGGTTCAATCACCGCAGAAGTAGATGTGGGTTTCTTGGGTGCAGTAGTTGTCGAAGATGGTGTCAGCTTCCAAGGCACGATTACTAATCAAAGGCAAGGTGTGATTAGTGCTCCACGTAATGGATTGTACATCGGTA
>JAAHGR010000300.1:0-4684 GCA_010672425.1 Symploca sp. SIO2E6 | reverse complement strand
ACCGCAGAAGTAGATGTGGGTTTCTTGGGTGCAGTAGTTGTCGAAGATGGTGTCAGCTTCCAAGGCACGATTACTAATCAAAGGCAAGGTGTGATTAGTGCTCCACGTAATGGATTGTACATCGGTAATGCCGACCATGATTTAACCATTAATAATCGTGGTTTGATTGAATCCGGTAGTCGTGCGGTGAACTTAGATGGTGACAATATTACCTTCAACAATAGTGGCGATATCTTAGGTACAGGTAATCAGCGTAACGGCACTGTCTACATTGATGGTACAGGGGATGACATTACAATTAATAACCAACGTCGCGGTGTCATTGATGCTGGAGAAGGCAATTCTGGTAGTGGTGTCTCTATTCAAGTTGGTACGGCTAATGGTTTGGGTGATGGAATTGATGATCTCGAAACCTCAGCGAATATCACCAACCAAGGTATTATCCAAGGAAGTGGAGATGGAAATGTTCCTGCTGGTGTACGCCTTTTTGTTGGTTCTGGTCTGACTGAAGCAACCTTCACTGGGAATATTACCAATGAAAGGCCGGGTTTAATTGCATCTGAACAGGAAGCTGGTATTCTTATTGAGTCAGGTGTTATTTTTGACGGCGAAATTGTTAATGATGGTACGATCGAAGGTGGTAATGGCTTAGCAATTGATGCTGCTGGGGCTTTGGGTGATCTTAATGTCATCAACAATGGTTTGCTTGTCGGTGATGTCAGCCTAGGTGACGGCAATGATACCTTTATTCAAAACTCTCGCCAAGGTGTCAATGTTAATGGGTTTGACGGTGATGATCTTCTGGCTAGTGGTCGAGGTAACGACTTGTTTACTGGTGGTATAGGAAGCGATACTTTCCGTTTTGATACCAATTCTGGACAGGACATTATCACTGACTTCGAGGCCATTGATATCCTTGATGTTAGTGCCATCTTTGATGATATCTCTCAAATTTTTGGCGTCGGTGGTGCTGCCACTCAAGTGGGGGATGACACTGTTATTGACTTTGGTGGTGGTGATTTGGTAGCTTTAGAAAGCTTTGAGGTTAGCAATTTGAGTGCCAACAACTTCTTGCTTGGGTAACTGCTTTTTGTAAACAACGTAGGGGCGCACCGACGTGCGCCCTACAATGCTTGCGCTACAATGCTTGCGCTACAATGCTTGCGCCCTACAATGCTTGCGCTACAATGCTTGCGCCCTACAATGCTTGCGCCCTACAATGCTTGCGCCCTACAATGCTTGCGCTACAATGCTTGCGCTACAATGCTTGCGCCCTGCCATGCTTGCGCCCTGCCCTGCTTGCGCCCTGCAATGTTGCTTAATTTCCCTGTATTGATTGCTCAGACTTCCTACTGACAACCTTGGGTACTGTCAAACTATTGAAATATATACCGCCAACAGTAAACAAAAACACAAAGTAAGCTATAGCCTGTACCAGATAAATCTTAGCCCGATAGCCAAATAAAGCCTTAAATACTAAACCGGGAAACTGGTTATCCGGTAAAATACTGCTCGTATCCCAAGCCATTGGTCCCAGCAAGCAAGAAGGGTCTTGGGCTATCTGGCTGTGATAAAAACACAACTGCTCTAACCGAGGGTTAATCTCTCCCAAAAGCGCAGCGGTTTGATCAAAATGTTTTAAAGCTCCTACTACCAAACCAGCTACAATCAAGAGTAAGAAGCTACCCATTATACTGAAAAACTGGCGGATATTAATTTTAACCCCTCCCTGGAACAGGAGAAAGCCGATTAATATTGCTCCTGCCAAACCAGCGATCGCGCCGATCGCTGGTACAATTCCCTGTTGAAACTTAGCAACGATAAATACTACTGTTTCAAAGCCTTCTCGCAAGACGGCGATGAAAATTAAGGCGAATACTCCCCAACCAGCAGCATCCCCCTGTTGCATAGCAGCAGTTACATTACCTTCAATTTCAGCTTTCAGGAATCGTGCCTGTTGTGTCATCCAAATTAGCATCCAACTGAGCAAAGCGATCGCTATTACCCCAAATACGGTTTCCATCAGTTGCTTAATTATCGATTCATACTCTGGATATTGGAGACTTAAAGCCTGAATACCCCAAATAAAAAAGACTCCAACCAGTGCACTGGCAACAATCCCAGCGATGACCCCTCCATATACCCACCGGTTGAGCTGTTGAGCCTTGGCTTTTTCCAAGCAAGCCAGCACAATTCCCACCACCAAGGCAGCCTCAACTCCTTCTCGGAGGGTAATCACAAAAATTGGTAAAGCAGCACTAAAATCCATTTGTTGACTAAAACCTAATACCTAACCCCTAGATTAACAATGAGTGTTGACACTCCCCGGTCTTGCATACGCGGGGATTCTGCGGACAGAGTAAACTGAGGTAGCACCCACAGTCTGACTCTCGCTACGGTCGTCAAAGACCGTCTACCCAGTCGGTCTAGGTCAATGCCTAGCTTTCTGGCTACTTTGCTCATTATGTTTGCAGCGCCATTCAAGTCTGCATTCACCAGTGAGCCATTTTGGCTTTTGTATAACCCGCGCTGGGTTCTTCTACCTGATGCTTTCCACCCATATGGTTTTTCACCATATTTGGGTAGGGAGTCACCATCTAAGTAGCTGGCTTTGCTTGTGTAAGATTCTTCAGTTATCACAAGCTTGATACCATATAAGTTACACAGTTGCTCAATCCTGCCTTTGAGCTTACCCAGTGGTATTTGAACAAATTTCTGATTGTTCAATCTACCCATATTGGCATTGCACTTAAAACCTTCGTTCCAGCCTAATACAATTGTCCCAATTCGGTAGCTCAGACAGTGATTGACAATAATTCTTGCCGCTTTGTTGATACCATCTCTCATCCGGTGGTTCCGCTTCCGTGTCACGCGGTCAAGCCATGCATCCCAATACCCTTCAGGTTTTGTCTCCTTTCTGGTTGCTACTTGTTTGTTCCAGTATTGATTGAAGGCTTTCATGGCACGAGCATCAATCAGAAAAGAGTTGCCTAAGGTATCAACGCAAGCTGCCAAGTTATCAGCAGTGCCAAGGTCAATAGACAGCGCTACAGCCCTACGGGCATCCTTCGGCAGGTCGTCAAGACTCTTGAAAGTTTGTTCTCTAGGTAGCTCGTAAGACGCTTCAAGATAAAAAGCACCATTTTTAGGAAGTATTGTCCATTCCTTAACTTTAGTTGCATCCAGGTTGGTTGGCAGTGGTAGCCTAAAACTGTTAACACCAAACCAACGCTTAACTGTTAGACCGAGAGAGAACTGAAGCTGTCGATCAAATATTTTGGGCTTTTGACCTCCAGAGTTAGGATATGCTACTTTAAATAGTTTTGAACCTTTCAAGTAGTTGGGCGGTTTGGGCTGAGCCAACAATTGTCCTTTTTTCCAAAGCTCTCGCAGTCCCTTATAAGACTTGAAGGCTTCGGTAACACTCAATAGCGTCTGTTGTGCTGGTGTTGATGGCAAGGACTGAGCAATCTGACTTTTTCCTACAGTTGATTCGTAAACTAAGTCAAACTTTCCTGTGAGGATTTTACCCGTCTTGAAAAAAGTTTGACGCGCAAAATACACGCCACTGTTGTACAGTTTTCCTGATTGTTCGCACAAATACTCAAGAACAGCTTTTGTTTCTTTGTCGGGGTTCAGCAACATTTGCTGAACACCGAATCGTTTCTTGGGTTTAGCCATTTCGACCTCACTGGCTATTGTTGATTCCTTTATTGTAATCTACAATCAAAACAACAGTCAATCGGAAAATAAAAATGCGAAAAAACTCATACGAGTACAGGCATTACAATCATGCTGTTGGACTATGCGTAGTTCATCTGGTTTGGATACCGAAGCGCCGCAAAAAAGTGCTTGTGGGTAAGATTCGAGATAGAATTTACGAAATTTTCTCTCTCGTTGGCAACAGAAAAGGGTTGGCACATTAGAGCGCTTGAAGTGGCTCCTGACCACATTCATTTATTTGTTGAGATCCATCCAACCGATGCTATTTTTCAGGTGGCAAAAGCTTTCAAGGGACGGTCAGCTAACTATCTTAGAAAGGAGTTTCCGGAACTTAAGAAACTCCCCTCTTTGTGGACTAACAGCTACTTTTTCTCAACGGCAGGTAACGTCAGTGCTGAAACCATTCAACGCTATATTAATGACCCACATCATGGCTAGAGAAGACTGGAGGCGGTTAAAACCGCTGACCTGCGGCTCCTCTCCGGTCTAAAGACACGGAGTTTCCCGCAACGGAGGTATTCTGATGAGTAATGAGTAATGAGTAATGAGTAATGAGTAATGAGTAATGAGTAATGAGTAATGAGTAATGAGTAATGAGTAATGAGCTTTCTTAAGGCAGGAGGCAGGAGGCTCCGAGGCAGGAGGAACAAGAGTTTCCCCTGCCTAAAAAAAAGTTAGAAACTAGTCATATCAAAGGATTCGGCCATCCTTTTGCTATTTCTATTTTCAGCAAGAGTAATGAGTAATGAGTGATGAGTAGATATAGATTTTTGTCCCCATCTCCCTTGTCCTCCTTGTCCTCCCCATCTCCCCATCTCCCTATCTCCCTATCTCTCCATCTCCCCATCTCCCTTGTCCTCCTTGTCCTCCTTGTCCTCCCCATCTCCCCATCTCCCTATCTCCCTATCTCCCCATCTCCCTTGTCCTCCTTGTCCTCCCCATCTCCCCATCCCCCCATTAC
>JAAHGR010000030.1 GCA_010672425.1 Symploca sp. SIO2E6 | reverse complement strand
TATCACCCCGATAGTGGCTTGTTTTCCGGTGGAAATCTGGTGTTGCGTTCAGCTAATAATATCATCGGTGATGCTCACTACTGGAGTGGGGGTACTTTTCAGATTGAACAGTTGGATAGTAATCCTGGGAGTTGGTTAAGTCCTAATGATCCGGTGATTCGGGCGAATGGAGATGTGAGTTTTGATAGTTATGTAGGAGCCTCGCTGCATATTTTTGCCGGGGGGAGTGTCAAGGTTACAGGTGATATCGAGATTACAGGTGCTGACGCAACGAATGGAATTCAGGAGACAGTGACTCTTTCTGATAGGACAACAGTAGTAAACATTGACGGTAAGAATGTACCGACGCTGGATATTAGGGCAGGAACGACTGCTGTTGGTACTCCTGGACTTACAGGCAATCCTACTCCGATAAATCTGAATTCTACTAATACTCCTAGCAGTGCCGATATCACAATCAATGGCTCTATCATCAATCAAGGAGGGTTGGTTTTCTTAACCAATCAGTATGATCCTAATCCTGATTTGCAGGGAAATATCACAGCTAAACAAATATCGGTTCCTAACTATAACCCGGGTGGCAATGGCGGAAATATCCACCTCGACTCTAAAGGGACAGTTGATGTATTAGGAGGAAATAATCTGGGAACATTCGCCCTAGGTACTTTTCCTAATGGTGTTGATCAGAATAGAAATATGGGAAATGGAGGAAATATTACCGTCCTGGCTCAGAAAAATATCTCTATCGCATCACAGTTAACAAACCCGGGGCACGGAGCAATTAATACCTCTGCTTTTACAAACGATGCCAACGCAACGGCGGGGAATACTGGGGGTGTTAAACTCACTAGTGCCGAGGGTAATATCACTGTTAATGGCGGAATATTCACGAATTCAACTGCTGATAAGGGGGGTATTTCAGGAGATGCCGGAGATATTACGTTACAGGCGCTTCAAGGTGAGATTAGTGTGATCGGCAACGACAATGGTGCCCTGGTGACCATGACTAGAAATGTTAATAATAATAACTTGAATGGTATTGGTCAAACTGGTGATGCAGGAAATATTACCGTCCAGGCTAAAGGAAATATCTCCATCACATCAGACTTAACAAACTTGTTTAACGGAGCAATTAATGCCTCTGCTTTTACCAACACTGCTAACGCAACGGCGGGGAATTCTGGAAGCGTTCAAATCACCAGTTCCGATGGTGATATCACTGTTACTGGGGGAATATTAACCCAATCGATTGCTGATCAAGGGGGTATTTCAGGAAATACGGGAGATATTACTTTACAGGCACTTCAAGGTGACATTAGCGTTACTGGCAACGAAAATGGTGTCCTGGTGACCACAACTAGAAACTTCAATGCTATCAATTTTAATGATTTGAAGGATAGTGGTCAAACTGGTGATGCAGGAAATATTACCGTCCAAGCCCAGACTATTACCCTTAATAATAGTAATAATACTAACGGACGTAACAATTTTTCATTACTAGATATTACAAGTCAATCTAGCCGAGGTGGTCAATCTGGAAAAATTACTTTTGAGAGTCAGAATCCACTAAATTTAGCGAGACTTACTATTGGTACAGATGCCAACGACGGCCAAGTTGGCGACATTGAGATCAACGCTCCTTCATTAACCCTGGATGACACCGTAATCACTACAACAACTTTTGGCTCAGCGATAGCAGGTGAAGTTAATTTAAACATAACTGATGAGCTGCGTATCGTAAATAAGGGCAAAATCACCACAACTGTGAATGATGACGCAACTGAAGATGGTGGGATTATTAACATTCAAGCCCGAACGCTTGAGCTAAGCAGTGGAGCAGAAATATTTGCCAAAACAGGCACAGGGGATGCAGGTGAAATTAATTTAATTATTACTGATCAGGTGAAAATAGATGATAGCATGATCAGTACAGAGGTAAATATAGGCGCACCTGGTAATGGTGGAAGTATTAATATTCAAACCCGAACGCTTGACCTGAACAATGGAGCAGAATTATTTGCCACAACATTAGGCATAGGACAGGGTGGTCAAATTAATTTAAGCGTAACTGAGATGGTGCAAATAAATGATAGCACTATCAGTACAGAGGTGAATCCAGGCGCAACTGGTAATGGTGGGAATATTAATATTGAAGCCGGAAGGCTTGACTTGAGCAATGGAGCAACTATATTTGCCGAAACATCCAGTTTCGGGAATGCAGGCAACATCAGCCTCACCACAGGCTTGCTTTCCGTCACGGATAGCACTAAAATTTCAGCTTCCACCTCTAGCACGGGTATGGGGGGAAACTTAACCGTTAACGCCAACAACTCTGTTACCTTGAGCGGAGATGGGCAGTTATCAGCAGAAACCAGTGGCTCAGGTATTGCAGGCAATGTAGAAATTACCACCCCAACCTTGAATCTTAACGGTAGAACCCAAGTTTCCACCACCACTACCTCCACCGATAATACAGCGACAGGTGGTAATCTTACCGTCAATGCTAACACTCTCAACCTCTCTGGTGCTGAAACTGGTATACTCGCCGAAACACGAGGAGCTGCTAATGCGGGTAATCTGATCCTCAATCCCCATAGCGGCGATGATTTGCAAGTCAATTTTACTGAAGGTGCAAACATCTCAGCTTCTACTTCAGGCAACGGTACGGGAGGAGACTTGGAGGTTAGTGCTCCTAACTCAGTTACCTTAAGTGGTAATGGGCAGTTGTCCTCAGAAGCCACACAGGGAGGTAGTGAAGCTGGAAAGCTAGAAATTACAACTAACCAACTGACACTTCAAGATAGTGCTAGTGCCACCGTCAGCAGTACAGGTAATGGAACCGCAGGAAACCTCACAGTTAATGCTTCTTCTGTGCTTTTGGATGACCAAGCCAAGTTAACGGCAACCACAGAGGAAGGTAGTGGTGGCAATATTCAACTACAGAATTTATCGTCTTTACAACTGAGCAATACTAGTGAAATATCCGCTTCCACAGAGAGTGGTACTGGAGGCGATGTCACCATCCAAGCTACAGGAGGCACTGTTACCCTCACTGGCAATAGCCGCCTTGCATCAGAAGCGAATAATGGTGGTAACGCAGGGAAACTAGACATTGCAGCTAACCAACTGACACTGCAAGATGGTGCTAGCGCCACTGTCAGCAGTACAGGTAATGGAACCGCAGGAAACCTCACAGTTAATGCTCCTTCTGTGCTTCTGGATAACCAAGCTAAGTTAACGGCAACCACAGAGGAAGGTAGTGGTGGCAATATTCAACTACAGAATTTATCGTCTTTACAACTGAGCAATACTAGTGAAATATCCGCTTCCACAGAGAGTGGTACTGGAGGCGATGTCACCATCCAAGCTACAGGAGGCACTGTTACCCTCACTGGCAATAGCCGCCTTGCATCAGAAGCGAATAATGGTGGTAACGCAGGGAAACTAGACATTGCAGCTAACCAACTGACACTGCAAGATGGTGCTAGCGCCACCGTCAGCAGTACAGGTAATGGAACCGCAGGAAACCTCACAGTTAATACCCCTTCTGTGTTTCTGGATAACCAAGCTAAGTTAACGGCAACCACACAAACAGGTAGTGGTGGCAATATTCAACTACAGAATTTATCGTCTTTACAATTACGCGATCGCAGTGAGATATCCGCTTCCACCCAAACAGGTCAAGCTGGTAGTATCAACCTCAACCAACAAGGCAATCCAGCCGCTTCAGTTTCCCTCAACAATAGCAGTATCTCTGCTCAAGCCGAAAGGGAAGGAGGTAATGCAGGAGGCATTAATCTTCACACCTCTCAACTTAATTTAGCAAATGCTGCTTCTATCTTAGCCAGTAATGTTTCTGCTAACCAAGGTGGAGACATCACCTTACGAGGATTAGATACATTACAGGTAATTGAGAGCTTAATTTCCACCTCGACTCAAACCGGTCAAGCTGGTAGTATTAACCTCAACCAAGCAGACAATCCAGCTGCTTCAGTTACCCTTAACAATAGCAGTATTTCAGCTCAAGCCGAAGGGGAAGGAGGTAATGCAGGGGGCATTAATCTCAATACCTCTCAACTGAGTTTAGCAAATGCTGCTCAAATCCTAGCGAGTAATGTTTCCGCCAACCAGGGAGGAGACATCACCTTACGAGGATTAGAGAAATTAGAGGTAACGAGAAGCTTAATTTCCACCTCGACTCAAACAGGACAAGCCGGAAATGTTACCGTAGGAGTCTCCGAGTCGGTTAACTTGAGTGGCACTCTAACAAATGGTAGTGGCGGTATTTTAGCAGAAGCCAGCGATGGTGGTGATGCCGGTGGTATCCAAATTAATACTCAACAATTATCGATTGAGGAAGGAGCGCGAGTTGCCGTTAGTAGTGACAATGGTAACGGTATTGCTGGTGATGTCAGTATTAGTGCCAGTGGTATTAATCTTGATAATGGTCACATCAGTGCCGAAACTGATGGCGGAGGCTCTACCAATCCTGCCAATATCAGCCTGAACAATATCAATACCTTAGACTTAACTAATAACAGCAGTATCTCAGCTTCAACTCAAACCGGTCAAGCTGGTAGTATCAACCTCAACCAAGCAGACAATCGGGGCGCCTCAGTTAACCTCAACCAGAGTCGCATTTCAGCCCAAGCCGAAGGGGAAGGAGGTAATGCAGGGGGTATTAATCTCAATACCTCTCAACTTAATTTAGCAAATGCGGCTGAAATATTAGCCAGTAATGTTTCTGCTAACCAAGGTGGAGATATCACCATTAGAGGATTAGATACATTACAGGTAAACCAGAGCTTAATTTCTACCTCGACTCAAACGGGTCAAGCAGGAAGTGTTACCGTAGGAGCTTTCGATTCTGTTAACTTGAGTGGCACTCTAACAAATGGTAATGGCGGTATTCTAGCAGAAGCGACGGATGGCGGTAGTGCTGGTAATGTGACAATTACCGCAACTCAGGTGAAGATTGAAGACGGCGCACAAGTAACCGTCAGTAGTCCCTCTGGACAAGCAGGTAATCTCTCCATCACCGCCGATACCCTTAATTTAAATCGGGGAAAACTCACGGCTATCACCGGAGGTAATGGTTCACAACTGGGAGCTAATATCCACCTAGAATTAGCCGATGCTCTGTTTCTGAGCAACGAAAGCCTCATTTCTGCTGCAGCAATTGGAGAGGCTAACGGCGGTAACATTACTATTAATCTTACCTCAGAGGAGGGTATCTTCGTTGCCTTCCCGGCAACCGGAGCAAATGGTAGTGATATCATTGCCAAAGCCGAAGGGGGAAATGGAGGACGTATCGACATTACTTCCAACTTGGGTCTCTATGGTATCCGAGAACGACAAGCAATTGATGGTAATCGCACTAACGATATAGATGCAAGTTCCGACTTTGGTATTTCCGGTCAAATCACCATCAATTCCCTAGCCATTGACCCCAGTCAAGGATTAAGCGAACTCCCCATCGACACCGCAGCGCCTCAACTAGACCAAACCTGCTCCCCAAGTGGAAGCGGCAGGAATGAATTTACAGTAACAGGCAGGGATGGATTGCCCCCTAGTCCTACAGATATGCTTAGTTCACAGCGAGCTATGGCAGACTTAGGTACAGTTGTTAATGAGCAGCAGACGCGGGGACGCGGGGATGCGGAGACGCGGGGAAGTGAGCAGCAGACGCGGGGACGCGGGGACGCGGGGACGCGGGGAAGGGAAGTCTCATACCAAATCCGGGTTAACCACCCCCGTTTTGATAAAACCGCAAAACCCTGTAGAGATGTTGCATGCAACGTCTCTACAGGGTGGGATATAACGGGGGTATCTGTGCCGGATTTGGTATCAGGCCAAATTTCGTTTGCTTCCCCCCAACCCCTCGTCGAAGCCCAAGGCTGGATTATCGACTCTCAAGGTAACGTGATGCTTACTGCTGATGTCCCAACCGCCAATAACCAAGGGGCATGGCAACCTCAACCATCTTGTCAAAACTAAACCTAACAGTCCTGTATACTGTGTTGGGTTTCGCGATCGCTCCCGGCTAGCGATCGCTTATCATCTGGAAAAGCTATAATTTCCATTGCTACTCTCCAGCTAAGTGCAATACTTCTAAATACAACTTTTCATGAACCCAGAATCCATTGGCAATTAAATTATCCAATATTGGCTCTACTAGTGGAATATACCTTTGCTGTTTAGCTGCTAACAAGATACCTAAAAGTCCAGTTATATCAATTCCGGTTGCATCGGAATGATTAAAAATCTGGCTTTCTGGTTAGAAAACATAGATGCTGGAGGGCGCAAGCTTTGCGCCCCTACATTACGAATATTATCCCAATGTAGCCGGAATTGATATTATCAATACTGCCAATAACCAAGGGGAATGGCAACCCCAACCATCTTGTCAAGAAGAATAAGTATCATTTGGTATTATTCAGAAACGCTATAGATTGCTGGCATTCACTTCTAAAAAGATTCTGATAAACCGACTCAAAATCGAAATTGTCTTGTATAATGTTTAGGGAAAGGTTATCTGCCTCACCTTCGCTATAGGGCATCCTTTGCATTATCTGTATAACTAAAACTTTTGTGACATTTGCATTATCTGTATAATTAAAACTTTTGTAAAGTTTCGACAACGGTTGACTTCAAATCCGGATGAGATTGTTAGTCAGAGGAACACTTTATCGGGAGGTTGTGCTCTTTGTGTCTTTGTGTTTTTTCCTCTATCAATTATCAATTATCAATTAACAAAATGTCCAAACAACAATCAAGACAACACCCCCAATTTCTCAAACTCTTGTGCTACTTTGGGTTGGGTCTAAGCCTAACCCTTTTGAAACTTTACCTAGACTGGACTCCCGCTACTGCCATTGTGAAAATAGACGCGGGGACACGGAGACAGGTCGAATGGAAATTCCACCCAAAATTTAACTCACTCAAACCCAATACTCAAAGTCCCCCAGAATTGGGGGATTTAGGGGGCAACGAAATCACAACTAACAATCCCCTAAATCTCTTTTCACAAGGCAATACCCTCTACCAAGCCGGACAATTTAGCGCCGCCTTGGAGGCTTGGCAACAAGCTGCGAGAGCCTATGCAACTCAGGGAGAATTCCTCAACCAGGCAATGACATTGAGCAACCTGGCACTCGCCTATCAAGAATTGGGACAGTGGGATGAAGCCAATCAAGCTATTAATCAAAGCTTGGCACTGCTCGAAACTATCCCTGCCAATACCCAAGAATATCTGCCGGTTCAAGCACAAACCCTCAACAGTCAAGGTACCTTGCAACTTGCTCAAGGAAAACCGGAAACTGCCCTCACCACTTGGAAACAAGCCACCAAACTCTACACCCAAATCCCCGATGAACCTGGTATTATTCGCAGCCAAATTAACCAAGCCCTGGCAATGCGGGCTTTAGGGCTCTACCGTCGTGCTAGCAACACCCTAGAGCAACTGGAAAAAACCACCTTGCAATCTCAACCCGATGATGCCCTCAAAGCTGCCGCTTACTCGAACTTGGGAAATCTGCTCCGTTCCGTCAGTCGCCTCAACCAAGCGCAAGAGGCACTTCAAACCAGCCTCAATATTGCCCGTAGTCTCAATTCCCCCGAAGATATCAGTGCTGCCTTGCTGGGGTTGGGTAACACTGCTCGTTCCCAAGGGGATAACGAACAAGCTATCCAATACTATCAACAAGCTGCTGCTAGTGCAACTTCTCCCCATGCACAGTTTAACGCCTATGTCAATCAACTCGACCTGTTACTAGAAAGCAAACGCTCAGAAGCAGCAACAGCAACAGTTACCCAACTTCAAGCACGAGTCAAGCAACTTCCCACTAGTCGCCCTGCCATCTATGCCCAAATTCACTTTGCCCAAACTCTCCTCGCTCAATATCAAGCTCAGCTGAAAGATACGGGGAGGGGGAGACACGGAGATGGGGAGATGGGGAGATGGGGAGATGGGGAGACGCCGGGACGCGGAGATGGGGAGATGGGGAGATGGAGAGATGGGGAGATGGGGACATTTTTATCCTACGTTGTCAAGGCAAATTCATCGAAGTCTGATATAGTATCTCTCAAAGAAATTGCTCAGCTGTTAGCCCACGCTCAGCAGCAGGCGCAACGCTTAGAAGATGCTGTAGCAGAATCTTATGCTCTCGGTTACCTAGGACAACTCTATGAACAAACCCAACAATGGCAGATAGCAGAAAAACTCACCCAACAAGCTTTAGTACAAGCACAAAATGCTCCGGAAATTACCTATCGCTGGCAGTGGCAGCTGGGACGACTATTAAAAGAACAGAATAAACAGCAAGAAGCAATTATCGCCTACTCTGGAGCCTATAACAGTTTAAAATTCCTCAGACGGGACTTAGTAGCCGCCAACCCCGATATTAAATTTACCTTCCGAGATGAAGTTGAACCCATCTATCGGGAACTTGTAGACTTGCTTCTGCAACCTCAGGGAAGCGCCGGATCTAGCCAAAAGAACCTGAAACAAGCACGTCAGGGAAGTGCCGAACCTAGCCAAAAAAACTTGGAACAAGCACGTCAGGTGATGGAGGCACTACAGGTAGCAGAACTAGAAAACTTCTTTCAGTCTGCTTGTTTAGATTCCACTATACAAGTTGACCGAGTGATTGAGCAAAAAGACTCAACTGCAGCCGTTTTCTATCCGATTCTTCTGGAAGACCGTATCGAAGTCATCCTCAAGTTACCTGGGGACAAAACTCTGATTCATTATCCATCTACTCAGCTATCTCGCTCCAAGGTGGAAAATACCCTACAACAATTCCGCAGTAATCTACAAGATTCTGTACCTTTGTTTGCTCAAAAGGAAGGGAAAATCATCTACGACTGGTTAATCAAACCTGCACGCCCTGACCTCGAACGCTACAATATCAAAACCCTCATCTTTGTTTTGGATGGCCCTTTGCGTAACATTCCCATGGGAGCGCTTTATGACGGGAAACAGTATTTAGTCGAAAACTATGCCACAGCCTTGCTTTTGGGTTTAGATGTCCGAGACCCTATTCCCCTCAGACGCAATAGTATGAATGTACTAGCTACCAGTCTCACTGAACCTCCCTCAGGAATTGGTGATTTCGCCGTGTTAGCCAATGCCAATCCTGAGTTAGACAAAATAGGAGCCGTCGGCGTTTCCACCACCTTCATCCGTGACCAATATTTCACCAAAACAGCTTTAGAGGAACAACTTGATCGCACCAATTTCGATATTGTACATTTGGCAACTCACGGTCAATTTGGGAATAACCCAGAAGAGACCTTTATTCTCGCTGCGGACGGTAAGATACCCTTAGACGAATTTAGCGAGTTATTTCGCAGCCAAGATGCAGCAGCAAACCGAGGCATTGAATTACTCATCCTCAGTGCCTGCCGAACCGCGACTGGCAACAATCGAGCGGTACTCGGAATTGCCGGAACAGCTATCCAGGCTGGAGCACGCAGTGCGATCGCGTCTCTCTGGAGTTTGGATGATGAATCCAGCATCACCTTCACCGAAGAGTTCTACCAGAACTTAGGACAATCTGGGGTTTCTCGCGCCGAAGCCTTACAACTAGCCCAGAAGGCCATGTTACAAGACCCCAATTTCAAATCCCCTCTCTTCTGGGCTGCCTATATCCTAGTAGGAAGCTGGTTGTAGGTGTTAGGTGTTAGGTGTTAGGTGTTAGGTGTTAGGTGTTAGGTGTTAGGTGTTAGGGATTGGTAACCAGTTAAACAAAAAAACAAACAACCAACAACCAACAACCAACAACCAACAACCAACAACAAATTAAAAAGCTTGAATCCATTCTCGCACTTGGTACTCAGTCCAAATGCCATTTTGCCAATAAGGGTCTGCCTCAACTAACTGACGCACAGTAGCTTCATCTTCGGCTTCATAGATACCAAAAACTTGAGTCAAATCCTTAGTCGGGCCGATAGTAACTAAAACACCAGATTCTTTTTGCACAGCAAGACCATCTAGATGAGCTTGTCGGTAAGGAGCACGCTTTTCCAGAACGTTTTCACAGTAGCTTCCCCACATTATGTACTTAGCCATGATTAATTAGGTATTAGGTATTAGGTATTAGGTGTTAGGTGTTAGGGATTTTTCCACAAAGAGCTTAGTACTCCTGTTTCAACTTCTAAGACTAACACCAAACTTTTCCACTAGAGCTTCTCGAACTTTTTGGTGTACCTGCTCTACTTCTTGATCGGTAAGAGTGCGATCGCTAGCTCGATAAACTAGCCTTAAGGCTAAACTCCTTTGTCCTTCAGGAACCGATTCCCCTTGGTATTCATCGAACAAAGATACTGACTCCAACAACTGAGTGCCAACTTTGCGAGTTGCTCGTTCGACTTCTGCCACAGATACCTCTACTGGTGCAAAGAAAGCCAGATCTCGGTCGGCAGCGGGAAAAGTGGAATATTGATTAAATCGAGGAGTTAACCTTTCATCCCGTTCCCAAGCATCTAGAAGTACCTCCAAATCGATCTCAAACACGTAGACTGCTTCTGGCAAATCTCGTTGAGAGCGTAGTTGGGGGTGTAGCTGCCCAAATTGACCTAATCGCTCACCCTGTAGCCATAGTGAGGCTGTACGTCCTGGATGGAGACGGGGATCGCTACGATCTGGTTGGTACTCAACGCTGAGATTTAAGCGTTGAAAGACGCTTTCTAATACTCCCTTGGCTTCGTACCAGGACATCGGTGATTCTTTTCCTCCTCTGAACCAACGACCCTGGGTTGGGTCACCGCCCAAAATCCCAGCAATGGCATCGGCTTCTGCCAAACCTTCTTCCTCTCGCCAGAAAACTCGACCAATTTCAAAACCATTGAGGGTACTATTACCTTGCTCTAGGTTGTATTGGAAGGCATCAATTAACCCAGAGATTAAATCAGTACGTAGGGCAGAATATTCTGTAAACAGAGGATTAGCCAGACTGATTTGTTTCTCATCCTCTGGCTTGACCAAAGAGTAATGTACCAATTCTGTCAGTCCAGCTGCTCGGAAAGCTTCTCGCAACTGTCGCGTCAACAGTTGTTCTAGGGAAAGATAACCTAATTCCGTCTTCTCTGGCAAATCATCACAAAATTTGTCATAGCCGTAGAGACGGGCAATTTCCTCAATCAAGTCGATTTCTCGTTCTAAGTCGCGATGGCGGTAAGGGGGCACCGTGACCATCCATTGAACGGAATCTGAATTTACTAACGAACCCTCCTGTTTTACTGTTGGTGAAGTTGCCCCTAGGGGTGTCAATTGACATCCGAGAGCAGCAAGAATCTTTTCCACATCTTCCGGGAGAATTTCCCCAGTTTCTTCTCCTAAATCTACCGGACCTAAGATCTGATTGACTCGCACCAGCCGTAACTCAAGGGAATGAACTGCACTACTGGGATCGGGTCGCTGATCAGCAATTTCTTGAGTAGTAACTCGACCACCTGCCAACTCAGTAATCAAAGCAATCGCTCGCTTACAGGCTAGATCTAACTCTACCTGATTTACACCCCGTTCGTAGCGGGCAGAAGCCTCGGTTCGTAAGCCTTGGCTGCGAGCCGAACGGCGAATTACCACCGGTTCAAATATAGCTGCTTCGAGCACTATATTCTGAGTACTGTCCTGAACTTCCGTCGCTTCCCCTCCCATCACTCCAGCTAAAGCAACAGGCTGGTCATTCGCAGTAATTAACAAATTTTGTGATTGGAGGTTCCTGGTTTGGCTATCTAAAGTTTGGAGAGACTCGCCCACTTTAGCACAACGAACACCAATTGTCAAGGACTCTCCACCGGCGACAGTTTGGAGGCACTCCCGGTCAAAAGCATGGAGGGGTTGTCCCCATTCCAGTAACACATAGTTGGTGACATCTACAACATTGTTAATCGGACGCACCCCAGCATCTTGCAAGCGCCGTTGCAACCATTCAGGAGAAGGAGCAATTTTGAGCCCCTCAATCACCGTACCAATGTAGGCAGGGCAAGCTTGAGGTGTCGCAATTTGTAAGCTCAGACTACTAGATTCCGAAGCAATAGACGGTTCCGGGATCTCTGGCAATTGCCAAGAAGCCCCGGTCAAAGCCGCCACCTCTCGTGTGATTCCTACCATAGAAAGAGCATCAGCACGATTAGCGGTAGCAGTCAGGTCAAGAATGACATCTGTTAGTCCCAAAAGTGGACGAACATCACTACCTAAGGGTAGATGTTCCTCCTCAAAAATATAAATGCCAGCTGATTCTTTTTCTAAGCCCAATTCTTTCAATGAGCAAATCATGCCTTCTGAACGAACACCTCGCAGCTTAGAGGCACGAATTTTGACATCAATACAAGGCAAGTAAGTACCCACCGTGGCCACCGGCACATAAGCTCCTGTCCGAACATTAGCTGCACCACAAACAATATTTAATGAATCCCTGACATTTCCAATATCAACCTGACAGACCCTGAGACGATCTGCATTAGGGTGGGGCTCTACATCCAGAACCTTACCCACTACTACTCCCTCAGCAAACCGCCGACGGTCTTCGATATCCTCAACCTCAAACCCAGCAATAGTCAGGGCTTCAGCTAATTCTTCGGGGGTGAGGGTCACTGCCACCAGTTCTTGCAACCAATTCAAAGAGATACGCATTGGCTCCTAGCTTTTACCTTCGTTGGATTTGATTATCTTACCGCTCCCTGCTCAGAAGCTCCCCTGATTCAGCCTCAAATAGAATATTTTTTTGGTTAAATCCTACACTAAAGTCAATATTCTGCCATTTGGGCCAAGGTGAATGTTGAGAATGTAGGATATGCTGGATTTAGGTCAAATTGATTCCGACGGTTTACCCAACTGGAGGTTCATTGGACTTTGCTTTTTAATTAAAGCTAAAGTTTATTAAGCCGGGTGCTTAGATCCAAGCTTTGGATCAAAGTTAGGACAACGCCAATCGGTGACGCTACATGAGTTACTGCCTAAACCCCAACTGTCCTCAACCAAAAAATTCACCAGGAGCCCAAGTCTGTAAAGCTTGTGGTTGGAAATTGTTGTTGCAGGAAAAATATAGTGTGCTCAAGAAGCTGGGTCAAGGCGGATTTGGAGCCACGTTTTTAGCCCAAGATGAGAGACTCCCCGGGAAACCGAAGTGTGTCATCAAACAACTTCAACCAGCGGCAACCGAGCCGAACATGCTACAAATGGCCAAAGAGCTATTTAAGCGAGAAGCTCAGACTCTGGGAAAAATTGGCAATCATCCCCAAGTGCCAACCCTGTTGAACTACTTTGACGAGGATAAACATTTTTATCTAGTACAAGAGTATATTAGTGGTTTAACCTTACAGCAGGAGATTAAACAGTCTGGTCCCTTACCAGAAGTAGGGGTCAAACAGTTTTTAAGCGAAATCCTGCCCCTGGTCCAATACCTCCACGGACAGAAGGTAATTCACCGGGATATTAAACCGGCTAACATCATTCGTCGAGATCAGGACCGCAAACTGGTACTGATTGACTTTGGTGCTGTTAAGGATCGAGTAGATCCTAACGCTGCGGCCACAGATCAGACAGCTTTAACTAATTTCGCCATTGGTACTCCAGGCTTTGCGCCTCCAGAGCAGATGGCCCTGCGACCAGTTTATGCTAGTGATCTTTATGCTTTGGGAATTACCTGTATTTACTTATTGACCGGTAAATCACCGAAAGACTTAGATTATAATCCCTCAACGGGTGAGATGCTCTGGCGGAAATATGTTGATATCAGCAACCATTTTGCGGAAGTTTTGAAAAAAATGCTGGAGTCAGCTGTCCGTCATCGCTATCAATCTTCCGAGGAAATCCTGAGAGCTCTTGACTTGGAGCCTTATATAGATAGTTTAGCCGAAGGCTTAGCTACTAAATCCCATAACCCACCCAAATTTCAAGAATCCTATTCCCAAGACTTTGCTCCCTCAAGACCCTCACCTTCCTCGGCCTCATCTGCCACCTCCAAAATGGCCGAAATCATTCGAGCGCGACGTGCTCGCCAGCAAAATAGTGGTCCTCGGACATCGGGTTATCCCGTTCCAGGCCACCAAATAGGTATCAATTCACCCCACAGCCAGGGTTTTACCGCAGGCAGGAAGGTTAATTCTAAATTAGATGCCAATGGTGTTTTAAAAGCCTATGCCAGGGGTCGCAAAGATTTTGCTTCCCAAGATTTGAGAAACCTTAATCTGGAGAAGGCAAAATTACCTGGGGGTATTTTCCAGGAGGCCAAGTTAGCTAAAATAAATTTGCAGGAAGCTGATTTAACTAATGCCATTTTTGGTCAAGCTAGTTTAAAACGGGCAAATTTGCGAGGTGCCATTTTGGTAAGGGCTTATTTTAACAATGCTGATTTGGAAGGAGCAGATTTGCGCAATGCCGATTTGAGTTATGCCCATATCACCAATGCTAATCTCAAAGGGGCAAATCTCTGTGGTGCTAATCTTTCTAGTGCCAAAATTACCGAGGATCAACTAGCCCAAGCTAAGACTAATTGGAGTACCGTGTTTCCCAACGGTAAACGTAGTTTTAAACGGGGGTTGATGTAATTTGTTGTTTGTTGTTTGTTGTTTGTCGTTGGTTGTTTGTTGTTTGTCGTTTGTTGTTTGTACCAATGACTAATGACTAATGACTAATAACCAACAACCAACAACTATGGTTATCAGAAAATTCTGTCCCACCTTGAACTTGGTTGTCCGTTACAATCGGTTACAAAATATCCTGGGTATTCTATTTTTGCATTCAGGCAGAGATTAGACTGTGGATCTATTAGGGAAATGGTATCACCTTGGAAAAACCATGGGTAGGCTTGGTCACAAGGTACTCCATCAAGATAGGATTCATTGGTGTATACTAAACACGGAAACCAAATCCTTGTTGTTCTTCCTCTGAATCTGCCTCAGTGCGATCGCTACTGCACCAAGGACTAAGAAACCGGGTTTCTTACCGAGAGCTCGGTTTCCTGGCCAAAATTGTCCCAGAAACCCGGTTTCTTGTCTAGCGATCACTAATGACCAACAACAACCAACAACCAACAAACAACAAACAACAAACAACAAACAACCAACAACCAACAACCAACAACTAATAACAAATCTGCAAAACTTGTACCAACTCACCAGCAGGTATTAAAGTTTGACCCACCGGTACAACCGCTAAACCAGTGGTTTGGGCTAGATTAATCAAGTTACCGGAACTGTGGCTACCACCAGCAAGATGGAATTCATAGCTGCCATCTACTAGATGTAACTGACCCCAAAGGTAGGTTTCTCGTTTACCACTGGCTCGGAGTTCCTGGCGGGTGTATGCTTGAATAAATTTTGGTTTACAGGATGCCTGAGGTAAACCAGAAAGCTTTTTGAGGGCTGGTTGAACAAAACGCCAACAGCTGACTAAAGCTGAAACTGGATTTCCTGGAAGTCCGAAGTACAATACTGGGGGTTTTGTTCCCCCGTGGTTGTACTGTGGAAAAGTAGCTACCGTTAGAGGTTTACCAGGTTTCACGGCAACAGCATGAATG
The DNA here is from genome assembly GCA_010672425.1 of Symploca sp. SIO2E6. Lineage (GTDB taxonomy): Bacteria > Cyanobacteriota > Cyanobacteriia > Cyanobacteriales > Coleofasciculaceae > Caldora. Next base: position 31,517 of record JAAHGR010000030.1, on the reverse strand, counting down.
TGAATCTGAGCACCTAAATCAGTCAGGATTTGGTCTACATAGTCATAATCCCCTACAGAGACACCCCCAGTGGAGAGCACTATATCAGCAGAGGATATAGCTTGGGTGATTTTAGCCTTCAGTACCTCTGGCTCATCTGGTACAATTCCCAAGGGTATCGGTACTCCCCCAGCTTGGAGCACAAATGCAGCTAGGGCATATTGATTAGAATCAACAATTTGACCTCGTTTTAATGGTTGCTCAGGGGTTACTAATTCATTACCAGTGGAGAAAATCACCACTTTGGGAGGGCGATAGACGGTTAGGTGAGTACATTGAGCTGCCGCTAAAACCGCAATTTTTGGGGCTCCAATAGTAATTCCCGGCGGCAAGAGTGGCATTCCCGCTTGGTAGAAAGCTGCCCGGTGACGCACAAAGGCTTGGGGTTCTGGAGCCTCTAAAATTAGAACACGATTGTCCTCCCGCCGAGTTTTCTCCTGCATCACCACCGTGTCAGCACCCTGAGGCAGACAAGCACCGGTCAAAATGCGGGATGCTTGCCCTGGTTGAACCTCCTGTTGGGGTTGATAACCAGCGGGAATTTCCTCGATAATTTCCAAAACTGCTGGCTGTGAGGCATCGCAGGATTGGACATCGGCATAGCGCACAGCATAGCCATCCATTGCGGAATTATCCCAGTGAGGAAAATCCAATTGACTGGTCACTGGGGCAGCTAAAATGCGACCAGTGGCAGCTGATAGCTCTACAACCTCTGTATCTAGTTGTTTATCCAGAGGTTGCACCAAATTGAGAATAATTGATTCTGCTTCTTTAACTGGCAACATTTTTAGGTGTTAGGTGGTAGGTGTTAATAAAAAAGATAGATTCCTTTTAAGAAGTATGGCTTAGTAAGTAACCACAAAGGCACAAAGGACACAAATGAGTAATGAGCGTTAGAGCGTGCGCGAGGGAGAAGAGCGATCTGAAGAGCAGCAGCACTTCGCGATCGCTTATCTTGTAGGGTGCGTTAACGTAGTGGATGCTGGTGGCGAATATACTACAATAGGTGTTACACACAAGTACACTCATGAATAACTGAGTTCAATGGGTTACAACGGATTGTTGCTCCGACTTTTCCTGAATTGGAATTGACTGCTGAACAAATTTTGCAAGCCAATTGAAAGCAAGAAAAAGCAAGCTGACGGTGTGACAAGAATAGCTGAACCTCTCTGAATCCGCTGCTTTAGGTATTAGTTACCTTTATGACCTCTTCTGTCGGGGATGATCTTGGGTAGACCCCCATCCGTTGGGATCACCCATATTCTCCCCGTCTTTTTAGCCTTATTTATTATACCTTGAATTAACAAAGTTCGCAACCTACCCGGGGAATTTCCCCGGCGATGCCCTGCTACAGACACTCCTAGGGTTTCCTGAGGAGAAACTGTGACGCTAGAGTTTTGTTGCTCCATTTGGGAATTCTTTGCCGTAATCTCGTCGCTGGATTGAGCTTGCAATTTTACCCGATCGCCGGTAAATTGTCTAATAAATAGCATTGGGCGTATGCAATACGCCCCTACTTCCGGGCTCCTTAGAGCCTACCTTGACCCAACGACAAATATTAAGACCAACCTACTTATTGTCGCGATTGGAGAGCTTTTAACTGTACTTGTGATAACCCCAATATTTGAGCAACCTCCTCAATTTCCATTCCTTTTTCCAGTAGGTTTCGGGCAGCTTGCATTAATTTAGCCTCGGCTTGCTCTTTAGCAGCACGCTCCTGCTCTAACCGTTGCTCAGATTGCTCTAACTGTTGCTCCGATTGCTCTAACCGTTGCTCAGATTGCTCTGTATCAGTTAACAGCCAGTTCCCAGCTCCATCGCACCAGCGTAACCAATAACCAGGGACATCTTCAAATACTCCCTCCCAAATTCCTAAACCAATCTCTAAATCTGCTAACCAAACCATTGGGTTTTCTAGGTTAATCGATTGTTCCTGATATTGTCCTTCCTCATGGCAAGGGTTTCAGTCCTATTAAATGAGACAACTCGCCAAAATGGGATGCTCCCTAAAATTCCGTATATCTGTAGGGGCGGGTTTAGGGTCGCCGTTAACGCATTCGACGATAACTTTTGTACAAAACCCGCCCTGTCGATAACCTCGCGGTTACCAAAATTATCCCTCAAACTGTACTCACGAATTGGTAAAATAAATGAATGCGAACACCTACGAATGAAGAATTTAGAATTTAGAATGGGGAATTGAGCGATTAGCGATCGCCTTTGTTTTTCTGGCAATCCCGTGCGATCGCACTCCTTAACAACATTGCTTCACAAAGTGTATAGATCTGAGGAGAAATATGAAACTCAATAGCCTGTTCAAAGTATTTTCGATCACAGTGATCTTAATCGGTATAAATTGGGCAAGTCCCTTCCCCAATGCTGCCAACTCTGCTCCCCAAGATTCTGATCTTGGTGTCTGTGCAGCCCCCCAAAACCTTGATGCGGCCCGAGGGCAGGCAAGTCATCTCATCAACCAGATTCGGGTGGATCTCGCAACAGTTGAGGAGCAAATTCGCAACGTCCCATTCTTAGCTAAAGTCGAAGCTGGTAATGCTTCCCTTGAGCAGATTGCCTCCGTAGCTGCTGAACAATACAGCATCATCCGTAGCGATTGGAGCAGCTTCGCACAAATGACGGCTCGCTTCGATGACCCGCAAAGTCGCCAATTCTTTGGGGGAATTGCCTCCGGTGAAGCGATCGCCCTGGAACTGTTGCTTGACTTCGCAGCAAGCGTCGGACTCGACGAGCAGGATCTGGCAGCCTACGAGCCAAGGCCCAAAGGTCAGACCTATCCTTCAGGGGTCGCTTGGATTGCTGCCAATGCCAATCGTGCTGTAGCCGGAGCCTCGTTTTTGGTAAACTTCCCAGTTTTCGGTGAGAACATGGGCCGCCTGCGGGATGCTCTGGTTAACGTCTACGGTTTTTCCCCTGAAGAGGTGGCGTTTTTTAGCTTCTTCGCTGAGCCAATCCCAGGTTTTGAGGAAAATGCGATTGAGGTTATCGCAGCTGGATTGCGGCGTGGTGCTTGCTCAATAGAGGTGCAGCGATCGGCGCGGCTACTCCAGTCTTACGAGTTAGATTTCTGGCAGGCGGTGGGCGAATCACCCGGTTTGCGTTGAAACAAGGGAGCTGGGGGAGCTGAGGAAGGGGAATGGGGAAAGAAATTGTTTCTTCCATCAATCTACAGCTATTTTCTATTTTCTATTCTCAATTCTCAATCTCCAAAATTCCCAGCAGGACTCCGAGTAGGCTATCCAAATCATCGGGTACTTTAAACAAATTGAGATCTTGAGTAATCTGTTGCTGATTACGTTCTAGTTTACCAAATCGTCAGACATCACCAATGGTCACTGCCCCATAAAACACATTCTGTTCTTCAATGTGGGATAGGGCAATCAACTCAACTGCTAACTGGGTAAATCCTCTGGTAAGATCATCCTTTTTGGCTTCAATCACCAGTAAATTATTGGTTGAGCGCAACAGATAATCAAGATTCCCCTTGAGCCAGTTATTGACGTTTAAAGGATATTCTAGGTATAAGAACAACCTTCTTGCAGGATCTTGATTTTTGCCATAGTGCCTTCACCGTTCTAACTAGGGCAAGCTATTGGGATCAACCCCCAATTTTAATAAGCGATCGCGTAACTGTTGGATCGTAACTTCTGCATTATCTGCTGCACCGAAGTGAAATTCGTCAACTAAACCAGGTTCCTCCGGGTCTTCGCTAGGTAAATCATACATTGTGGGCAAAGATTTTTGCCTGGATTGGGACGGTTGAAGTTGAACCATGATTTGGTGTTAGGTATTAGATAGTTTATATGCGCACACTTTATCCATTATTAATAATATAAGCAAAAAGTAATTGGGATTGCAAGCAATAGCAACCCCACGGGCGGTCACCACCCGCTATGAAGATCTGCCAACAAGCAAAATCCTGTTCCCAATTCCCAATTCCCAATTCCCAATTCCCAATTCCCAATTCCCAATTCCCAATTCCCAATTCCCAATTCCCCATTCCCTTAAAATATAAAGTAGCCAATACGTAAACCAAGTCCCGGATGAATGTTAAACCAGTTTATAAGCGCTTCCCCCTAGTGCCGATTGAGCGACGGGCTGGAGCCTTCCTAATTGATTTTGTCAGTGTTTGGCTACTTAGTTCCTTCTTGGGAGGCAATATCTGGCTTCAAGGAATCGTGTTCCTACTACTCTGGCTAGGACTACGGGTAATTTTGGTATCGAGCAATCAGGGTCAAACCTTGGGACGTTGGGCCCTGGATATGAAAATTCTTGATGCCCAATTTGCCAAGATGCCCTCTATGTTAGCCTTAACCCAACGAGAAGGCATCCTGGGATTCTGTTCCCTGTTAGCGATGATTGGTTTGAGCATTAATCTGGCTAATGCTATCTCCATGTTGCTGCTGATTTCTCCGTTGGCAGCAGATTGTGGAGTAGCACTGACGGATGCGGAAGCTCAGCAAGCATTCCATGACCATGTGGCTCAAACTATTGTCATACAGACCCGTCGGGGGTTTTCCCTTGACCTCCGTCTCAAAAAATGGTTTGCTGAATTTAAGAGTCGTATGAGATAATTAAAAATTGTGTTTAATTTAGACTAGACTGAATTTAGAGATAAGACTATGGCAGCGAAAAAAGGTGTACGGATTATTATTACCCTAGAATGTACCGAGTGTCGCACTAACTCAAATAAGCGATCGTCCGGCGTCTCTCGCTACACCACCAAGAAGAACCGTCGTAACACGACTTCACGTCTAGAACTGAAAAAGTTTTGTACCCACTGCAACAAACACACAGTTCACAAAGAGATCAAGTAAATATACAATTCTACCTTAGCAACCAACCAGCAATAACCAACAATGAGTTACTTTCGTCAACGTCTTTCTCCCATCAAACCTGGAACTCCCATCGACTACAAAGATGTTGAGCTCTTGCGTAAGTTCATTACAGAACGCGGTAAAATACTACCCCGTCGCATTACCGGTTTGACATCTCAACAGCAACGAGATTTGACCAAAGCAATCAAGCGAGCCAGAATTTTGGCTTTGTTACCCTTTATTAATAAGGAAGGGTAACCAGGAGTTAAGTATTCAAGTTGTAACATAAACGCTACCGGGATTAACACAACTGGTGGAAAAGGGAAAACTAATTGAATTTCGCCTACATGGGGAACGCCGTGTAGCAACGGCAGACCGTCCAGAAGGAAAAAAGCACTGGATTGTCATTGATGAACACGGTCAATCTCATAAGCTTCATCCTCGACAAATCAGCTATGAAGTGGATGGTGGCACATTTGAGCCATCAGAAATCTCCCAATTTCTAGAAGAAGTTAGGTCTTATCTAGACCCATCAAGCCTAGAAGTTGCCTGGGAATTACTGGTGGAAGATGGGCAAGCAGTGACCTGCGCGGAAATGGCACAGTTGTTATTTTCTGACCAGCATTATATCCGCTGCTATGCTGCTCATTGCTTACTATCGGAAGACAAAATCTACTTCAAACAAAAAGCAGATACCTACGAACCCCGTTCCGCTGCCATGGTGGCTGAAATCAAACATCAGCGCTTAGCAGAAGAATTAAAGCAGCGGGAACAAGAAGATTTTTTGACCAGGGTACAGGAAAAAAGAGCAGGTGCGGCGGTGGAGTGGCAAGATAGCGATCGCTCTCGCATTAATGCTTTAGAAAGGTTAGTCCTCTACCCAGATAACGCCTCTCACGCTGCACAGGAAATTTTGGCAGTTTTAGAACTCTCTCAAACTCCTCAAACCGCTCGAGATTTATTGGTAGAACTGGGATTGTGGAGTACACATGAGAATGTATTTTTAAGGCGTAGTCAAATCCCTGTTAATTTTAGTCGTGAGGTGCTGGCAATGGGGCAACAATACCTGGATTCTCCACCTCCTGATCCGGATACAGAACGCCTGGATTTGACTAGTCTCAAGGTATACACCGTTGATGACGAAAGCACTAAAGAAATTGACGATGGTTTAAGTTGTGAACGACTTGATGATGGCAGGGAACGCCTTTGGATTCATATTGCTGATCCCACACGCTTGCTGATCCCAGGAGATAAGCTAGATATCGAGGCACGACGGCGTGCCACTACCCTGTATCTACCAACAGGTATAGTTCCCATGTTCCCCTCGGAACTAGCAACAGGTCCGATGAGTTTGATTCAGGGTAAGATCTGTCCAGCACTGAGTTTTGGCGTCATCCTAGATGAAACTGGTCAAGTCCAGGACTATCAAATCCACGCTAGTTTAATCAAACCAACCTATCGCCTGACCTACGAAGATGTTGATGAAATGTTGCAGCTAGAGGTACAGGCAGAAACCGAAATAACAGCGATCGCTACTTGGGCAAAACGACGACAAGAGTGGCGCAGATCTCAGGGTTCGATTAACATTCATATGCCAGAGTCAGTGATCAAAGTACAAAATGATGAGGAAATCATCATTGAGGTGCTAGACGATTCGCGATCGCGACAAATGGTAGCAGAGATGATGATTTTGGCAGGGGAAGTAGCAGGACGCTATGGCCAAACTCATCAACTTCCCCTAACCTTTCGAGGACAAGCGGAGCCAGAATTGCCATCAGAGGAAGAACTACAGCAATTGCCCGCAGGACCAGTGCGCTTCTGCGCTTTGCGTCGGTGTATGCCGAGGAGTGAAATGAGTATTACCCCGGTACGACATGCTGGTTTAGGTTTGGCTGCCTACATCCAAGTAACTTCTCCGATCCGTCGTTACAATGATCTACTCAATCATTTTCAGCTCAAAGCTCATCTCAGAGGTGACCCACTGCCCTTTGAGAGCCAAATCTTGCAGGAGACCATGCATAGTGTTAGTTCCGCAGCTTACGAGGCAACTCTGGTAGAACGTCAAACTAATCGTTATTGGGGATTAGAATATTTACGGCGTCATGCCGATGAAGTTTGGCAAGCCCTAGTACTGCGTTGGCTCCGAGAAGATGATAACCTAGGATTGATTCTGTTGGAGGATTTGGGTTTAGAGTTAGCGATGCGTTTTAATCGCTCGGTAGAATTAGGAGAGTATCTGAATGTTCGAGTAAACCATGCTGACCCTCATCAAGATATTATCCATTTTCGCGAGTTAGTTGAATCAGAGATTCAGGCAGCAGCAAATTAGAACCCACCCCTAACCCCCTGACAAGGGTAGGTTTTTTACTTTCGGGTTGGGACAAGACAAGGAGGACAAGGTAGATAAGGAGACAAGGGAGGAAAACCGTACAAATTTTGGTTGGAGTTTAAACCATGAGCCAAAGCCCCATAACTGTAACTTATTCCCTTGAGGAGATTCTTAAGCAGATCAATCATAAGTTAGACAAGATTGATGAAAAGTTTGAAACTAAGCTCGACACCTTTCAAAAAGAGACCAAGGCTGAGTTAGACAAGATTGACGAAAAGTTTGAGACTAAGTTTGACACCTTTCAAAAAGAGACTAAGGCTGAGTTTGATAAATTTGGTGACAAATTAGATAAGATTGATGAACGTCTTGGTAACTTAGAGAAAAGCCAAACCAAAGTAGAAACAAGACTAGACTCGATAGAAATTGACGTCAAAGAACTAAAAGGGTCATCCAAAGCCCAAATTTGGACATTGATCGGCATTTTAATCACTGCGGTTGGTGGTTTCCTCGTTGCCGTCGGACGCTTTGTTATAACTCCAAAACTCTGAACTCCTAACACTGAACTCAGATTACTGGCATCTCAAAATAATGAGTGTAAGTCCGGTCATAGCGCGATCGCTTCCTAAACAGGGCTTGCTGAATAAGTCTTCATTCTTGGTTGATATAGGTGTTAGGTAATGATAGCAAACAATAACGATAACCACAACCAACACTCCTATTCCTAACACCTAATTTTGAGGTGCTCCACCAACTGTATCCTGTTGTTCAGGGACTATCTTGTTTGCTCTATAGTTATTCATGGCATTTTGACTAAGTTCTTCTAAACTTGCATCAGACCAAAGATTTCTTTGCCACAAAGTATAATCAAATGGTTCTCGCAAGATGAGACTGACAAACTTCTCAGCTTGTACTTTGCCTAAGGCATTAATTAGCGCTTCTATGCCCTTGAGTTTTATTTCTGTATCAGTTAACATATCCGTCAATCAATCCTATTATGTCTATCAGCAGGTTTTGCTCAGGCATTATTCTATATGCTCACCAGTCCCAATAAAGAGAGTCCAACCTTTGGATTTATCTGCAATGGCAATCACGGTATCTTTATCAAGTTGGTGAGAGGTCAGGCGGATGAGCCGTCAGTTTATGGCTTTTCTGATGATTTCTCATTGTGGCGACAGCGGCGCAATGAGTTGTACGACATGCTGGGAGTGTTGCGTCATTTTGGGGCGATCGTGACTCGTGGAGAAGTAGCGATCGCGGCTTAGTCCATCCTTTTACTCAACTCTGAGCCCAAAAAGGGGTCTTCCGTACTTGGTGTGCTAAACTATCAGTCAAGATGTTGGCCGATCGCGTCTGTAGACGTTTAGGTCGAGTGCGTTTGTTGGAACGCATACTTTTGTTTTAAGATTTGGAAATATGACTAAACCGACATCTTCTCCCCCAGAAACACCAGCAACCAAACAGCAGAACTTGCAGATAACGCCAGAACAGGAAGCGCAACTGAACTGGCTGAAAAATGCTCTTGGTGCTAGCAACATTGAAGAAAGGATTCTTCGCTCTATTGCAGTAATAGTAACTCTTAAACAGCATCTCAAACCCGGCAGTGAACTATTCCTACACAATCAAGAGGAACAAATACGCCTACTGATTCCTGAATTGGAAGCACCACCTCATCAAGAGGAATGGCAGTATTTAGTGCCACGTCCTCACCCTTGGCGAAAACAACTTTATATCAAGGGAGGCAAACTACGTGCTTTTAGTGTTTGGCGAGATATGATTGTTAACGAACTGTCCTTAGAAGAAGCAGCAGATAATACCAAATCCGGTATCGATATACCCGCTATATCTCACCCTGTAGAGACGTTGCATGCAACGTCTCAGAGCGAGTTTTCGCAGTTTGCCAAAGCGGCTCCATTGTAACCGGATTTGGTATAACTGGGAGCTACCCCTTGCTGCTGTTTCTGAAGCAATCCGCTACTGTGAGAGCCACCAAGAACTCTTGAAACTGGAAGCAGAAGAAGAAGGCTATCGTCTTGCACAAGAAGGAGTTTCTGTTGAGCCTAAGAATTCTCATGGATGAAGACTCCCAAGCAAAACGCTTAGTCAATTTACTTCGGGATACAGGTCATGATGTAGTTACAGCTAATGAAGCGAATTTGATGGGTCAATCAGATGCAAATGTACTTGATTATGCACGTCAAGAAAAACGAGTTGTAATGGCTCACTATCTGTAGAGATCAAACGCGAGCAAGATGCTCGCACTACGCTGTGAAAACCACCTCAGCACTTAAGTCTAATTCCGGAAACTTGGGAGAGATGATCGGTTCCTTCCCTCGGAATTCCACTGCATCATAAAACCCTTCTACTAGGGTACATACTGTTATCACTTCTCGAAGAGGATCAACAATCCAGTATTCGGGAATTTCGAGGACAGCATATTCGGAACGCTTGCTGCGATAATCTGTACTTTGGGTGGACTCACTGACGACTTCTAGTACTAAAATAGGGGGAGGTTCATTCGGCTCAATAATCGCTTCCCGGTTAGCAAGACTCTGCCATTGCTCTAAGGGTAAGACAACTACATCGGGAATTCTTGCGGTATCCCAACGCCCTCCCCGGGGGGAACGAATGCCGACTGCAAACCTTTGTGCTGTCCAATTATTCCCCATTTTGGTACTCTGATCATCAAAGTTTCGTTCTAGCAATTTTGCCACTGCACCATGTTTTCCTGTGCCAAGACTCATCGGGATTAATTCTCCATCAACCAATTCATAGATAGTATCAGTACCATCGTCATACTTAAGATACTCTGCAAAAGTCAGTTTTTTTATAGCTAAGATCATGTTCAATTAGGTGTTAAGTGGTATGTATTATTGTTGGTATTTCACTGCCAACAACTAAGCAAACAGCACGATTTAATAATTAACTCATCCCCCGGAAGACAGCACGGGGGATTGCACTTCGTGCCGCTGCGCTAACGTTTTAGTTGTTAGTTGTTTGGAAAAAACAAATAACAAATAACAAATAACAAATAACAAATAACCTTGAAATAGGGTCGATTAACTCTCAGGAGCAAAATCCTTCTTTTTGGGAGAAGCTGTAGGACTAGGATTCGGATTCACCCCCCTCCCTCCAGGCGAAGACGGTGGTAGAGTACCTGGACTGTTCAAGTTAGGTATTCCTTGCTGTGGTAGAGTACCAGCACCTGGATTGTTCAAGTTAGGTATTCCTTGCTGCGGTAAAGTACCAGCACCTGGATTATTCAAGTTAGGTATTCCTGACGGTTGTTGATTCGGGTTAGTGGGAATACCCCCTAAATCAGGGTTAATACCTGGAGTGGCTGGTATCGTGCCAGGAGCAGAAGTAGCTGGTGGTTGGTTAGGATTAAAGCCAGGGACAGAAGTCGTTGGTGCTTGTGGAGTAGCCTCCTGATTAATTGGTAACGGCTTCCCAGCTAGAGTTGCTAAAGCCACCCGCTCGCCTCCCACTTCCCTGAGAAGATCCAACACCTGCACAACTTTATTGTAAAGGGCATCCTCAGAAGCATATAGTGCCATCAAGCCAGTAGGATTCTGCTGACGATAAGCCTCCAGTTTCCCCTTAAACTGCTCTTCACTGAGTATAGGGTCTTGTTCAACGTAAATTTTACCTTTTTGATCGAGAGTGATCATCAAGATTTCCTTTCCTTGTGGTGTCCCGGTTTGAGCTTTGGGTATATCAACATTAATTGCTTGCTGGCGAGAAAAACCCACTGCTGCCAGGATGAAGAATGTCAGAATACAAAAAATTACATCAATCATCGGCACAAGCTCAATCCGCACATCTTCAGTCTGAGTGTCTACCCGCAGTCTCAAAGGACGGATTTGTATAGGAGAAGATGCTGAAGTATCTTGTGTATTCATAAAATTGTTGGTTGTTGGTTGTTGGTTGTTTGGGAATTGGGAATTGGGAATTGGGAATTGGGAATTGGGAATTGGGAATTGGGAATTGGGAATTGGGAATTGGGAATTGGGAATATCTTCCTTATCTCCCTTGTCTCCCTTGTCTTCCCCATCTCCCCACCCTCCCCATCTCCCCATCCCCCCATCCCCTAACGGGGTCCGGCTTCTATGGCTGAATTAGCAATTGCGCTCAGAATTGCTTCCTCTTCGCTGACATTCCTGCCAACTCCTCTTAGGGAAATTCTGTAAACGGAATCTTCCCATATCCATTCAATAGTAGATGGTCTACAATAAAAATTCCTTTCAGTACGGCGGGAAGTGGGGTCGCATCTGCTGGGGATGAAGTAACCTGGAATACCTTTGGCTAAATGTACTTCTTTGGTGAATGGATCATCGGCATAATATAACTTACCTACTGGTTCAGCAGAGAAGGAACCAATGGTACAAGCGATTACCCCCCGACATTTACTATCAAGTTCTAGATTCAGTTGGTACTGATCATTACCAATTTGGGAGGTTACATAAATTGGTCTTCCTTTGAGCGGCATTTCACTGGGTAAGAGAATGAGCACGTCGGTTTGTTGTTGGAGTTGAGGCAATACTGGAATAAAAGGTTCCGCTACTGCTAGGGACTCCTCAGATCCACCGCGATCCAGATTGATTATAGTCCGAGCAGTATCACGGGGAATACCATAGCGAACAAGAGTACTAGGATGTAAGGCTCCACTAGTAGAAACAATGGTTCGCCACTTCTCATTTTCCCTGATGAGAAAGGTTTCTCCTCTACCTTGTCCCCAAAACCAGTGAGCCAAACCATAGGAGTCAACAACAGTGACTTTGGTCACCTCAGGAGTAATACCAGAAAATCCTCCTCTTTGGAATAAGTCAAATAGCACTACTTTCCGAATGACAGAAGCATTGTCAGCAAAGGCGGGAGCCGGATTAATAACAGTTGCGAGGAAGGGAACTGTGCCTGAGATTGTTAGGCTGGTGATCAAACCGAGTAAGGATTGGCTTTTCATAAAGGTTTTTTAGAGTGTCAATTGTCGCTATATTACAGTAGGGAACAGGAGTCAGGAGCCAGGAGTTTTCTTAAAAAAACTCCTGGCTCCTGACTCCTGACTCCTGACTCCTGTTTTACACCATTCAACATTCACATCCCATTCAGCACAAATTAAATCCTGATTTCCCCCTCAGCCAGTGAAATGTAATTTAGGTTGCTGGTCAAAAGGTAAGGAAAATAGAGGGGGACTAACAGCACCCGCTGTGAATAGAAGCAACAACTTCTTTTCCCATTCTCCATTCTCCATTCCCCTTCTCCATTCCCAATTCCCAATTCCCAATTCCCAATTCCCCAAAGAACTAATGTTTAGCAAACCTGAATTGGATTCACTCCAACCACTCCAGAATGACGAATTTCTGCCACCGATTAGTCGCTGGATGACCCTAGGTGGTATGCTTCTGGTCGGTACTTTTGGTGCCGCTGTTGTTCTTGCTTCGTCGATTGAGTATAATGTCAAGGTAAGGGCAATGGGGAATGTTCGTCCTGCAGGAGAGGTACAAACTACTCAAGCTGAAACCCCAGGAACCATCAAGAGTATTGAAGTTAAGGAAAACCAGGTAGTTGCAGCAGGAGGGGTAATCGCTCATATCGATAACCCAAACTTCAATCGCCTGGAAGCGGCAAAGAATTCCCTAACAGTTAAGATTCCCCAAGATGAAGCCACACTAACTCAAACCAAGGCTCAACTCAAAGTCCTGGAGCAAAGAATTTTAACTCAGGCTGGATTAACATCCTCAGAGCAACCAAAAGATGACATGGAGTTGGCCATCGACAGAGCCTTGGTAGAAATAGCGAAAAAGCAGTCACAACAGGCTCAGGAGTGGGATAATCAGCGTCGGAGCCTCAAGCGCAAGTTGCATGAAACTAATGGTAGTCTCAGTCGTCACCAAAGCCAGTTACAACGGGTTGAAGCAGAAATCAGCAAAAGTGTAGTGCGTGCCCCCAATGCTGGTACAATCCTAAAATTGGAGGTATCGAATCCTGGACAAAGGGTTAATACTGGAGATGTGATCGCTCGAATTGTTCCGAGTGATTCGTCTTTGGTTGTCAAAGCAAGGGTATATCCCAAAGATATTGGCCGAGTAGAAACAGGCCAAACGGTACAAATGCAGGTATCGGCTTATCCCTATCCTGACTATGGCACTCTCCAAGGGACAGTCATGGAAAAGACTCCCGATGTCCTTCCCTGCGATCAAAATTGTGTCGGTGGAGCTACCACTTACTTCGAGGTAGATATTATGCCAGAAAGAGCTTATCTTGTCAAGGGTGGCTCCCTAAACAATGACTCTGCCTCACCTCAGTATGCCATCAAACCCGGCATGGAAATTACAGCAGACATTATTTCCCGGAAGGAGCGAGTGATTAACTTTATTTTGAGACGGGTAAGGCAAGGCTCCTGAGGGATGGGCGTGAGAGGAGTGTGGGGAGACGCGGGGACGCGGGGACGCGGGGACGCGGGGAGGGGAAGACAAGGAAGACAAGGGAGACAAGGGAGACAAGGAAGACAAGGAGGAACTAGATAAACTAATTCCCAATGCCCAATTCCCAATGCCCAATGCCCAATTCCCAATGCCCAATTCCCAATTCCCAATGCCCAATGCCCCATTCCCCATTCCCCATTCTCCTTCACCCACTCAGCAAAGCTTCCACAAACTCATAACTAGAGAAAGGACGCAAATCTTCGATTCCTTCACCGGCTCCAATAAACCGAATTGGCAAACCTAACTGCTGCACTACTGCTAAGGCAACACCTCCTTTAGCACTGCCATCGAGTTTTGTCAAGACCACGCCACTGAGTTTGGCTGCTTCTGAGAATACTTGCGCTTGACGTAAACCATTTTGACCGAGGGTAGCATCGAGAACCAACAGGGATTCTACTTGAGCATCAGAGGCTTTTTTGTCCACAATCCGTCGAATTTTTGCTAGTTCCTCCATCAAGTTTTTCTTATTTTGCAGCCTACCTGCGGTGTCTACCAAGAGTAATTGGGCATTTCGTGCTTGTGCTGCTGTAATCGCATCAAATACTACTGCTGCCGGATCGGTATTCTTGCCTGGGTTGGCAATCACCTCCGTACCACTGCGTTCTCCCCAAACCTTTACCTGTTCTACTGCTGCGGCGCGGAAGGTATCAGCAGCAGCAATCAAGCAGCTGTAGCCAGATTTTTTCGCCAGATGAGCTAGTTTACCAATAGTAGTGGTTTTACCAGCTCCATTGACACCAGTCATTAACCAGATATTAAAGGTATCTTTTTCCGGTGCAAAAGTGGGGTTGTAGGATTGGGAGTAGGGACTCTCCAATAAATCTCTGAGGATTTGTTTTAAATAAGCGATCGCTTTCTCTGGAGGTAACACTTCCTCCCGCATTTTAGCTTGCAGGGTATCGATCACATAGTCCGTTGCTTCTACACCGACGTCAGCCTGCAAGAGCAATGCTTCAATTTCCAGGATAGCATCTTGATTCAACGGCCCTTGACCAACCACTGCCTTGAGTTGGTTAACTAAACTCAGGCGGGTTTTGCTGAGTCCTTGACGCAGTTGCTTGAGCCAACTAATTTCTTCAGCGGAGACTTCTTCTGGACTTCTACCTTGATTGGCTAATACTTGAGATGACCAGACAAATTCCTCATCAAAAGCCATACCGGCAACTGCTGCTGTCTCTGGCTGTGGTGCTGTGGCCACAGGTTCCGGTTCCGGGGTTTCAATGGCAGTTGCTTCGAGGCGCTCGAGTCGCGCTTGCCTTTGAGCCGATTGACGGGCCCAGATTGGCACAGGAGCAGTTGTTTGGCTGGTATCCGTTGTTTCCGGAGTACTAATCTCAGTTGTGGTCACTGGCAAAGTATCGAGCTCTTCCTCTGGTATACTCTCATCTGAGCTATCTGTAGCTGCTGGAGCCTCTTCCTGGGAGATAACTGTCGGTACTTCTGATTCCGGTGTCGTAGTTTCTAGGTTCTGGTCTGCTAATTCGGTAGTGGTATCTTCCTGAATAACTAACTCGGAAGCCGCATCTTCTTCCCTGGTAACTTCTGTCGTTTCAATGGTAGCAGTTTCTGGGGAAGTCGTAACCTCTGCTGGTGCTACTGTTGACTCCTCTGTGGATGAAGTCTCAGGAGATTCGGCAGCAGTTGGCGTCATTGCTTCTGAGGGTTCTTGCTGCTGAATATTTTTGTAAGCAGCCTTTGCCCAACTCAGGTAATCTTCATCAACAGATGTGGTAGACTCTGGAGTCAACTCAGATTCAGCACTGTCTGCTGAAGCCTCTTGTTCCTGCTCAACTGGACTTTGAGTGTCAGGCTTAGTCTCCTGAGCAGTCTCTTTCTGGGAACCAATTTGTCGGCGAAACCAATTAAAAACCATAAGATAAAGAATGGGGAATGGGGAATTGGGAATGGGGAATTGGGAATGGGGAATTGGGAATTGGTTTATCTAGTTCCTCCTTATCTCCCCCATCTCCCTATCTCCCCATCTCCCCCATCTTCCCATCTCCCCTACTAAAATTGTGCTTTAGTTCTAAAATAGTCGGTAACGCGGCGTAACACGCCATTGATAAATCGGTGTCCTTCATCATCACTGTAGCGCTTGGCAAGTTCTACTGCTTCATTAATTGCCACCCTTTCTGGTGTGCCTAAAAACGACATTTCTGCTACTGCAATACGTAAAATATCTCTGTCAATTCGAGCTAAGCGTTCAAGTTGCCAGTCTTGGAGTGTTTTGTGCAAAACCTCATCAATCTCCAGACGCCTACGACTAATGGTCTTGAGAATCTCTATAGTATAAGAACGGACTTCTACTTGATTAGATAGTTGGATCACTTCTGGAATTTCCACAGCCATTCCTAGCCGATTAATCGCTTTTTGGGTTAACTCGATCGCATCGTTCACCATGGCTTTAGCACTAAAAACTTCAGTAGTACGGGTTTCACTACTCAAGAGGCGATCGCTTCCTCGTTTCACTTCTGCGGCAGCAGTTTCTAAAATCTCTTGAATTTCCTCAGTTAAGGTACGGACTGCTGACAAAATCAGATTATTCAGTTCCTGTGTATCCAGGCGATCGAGTCCCTTAGGGACTTGAGAGAGGCTCAACAGAGCCAATTCGCGGGCAATTCGGCGTGGTTGCATATTTCCTGGTTATTAGCGCCTGACGGCGAATTCAAAATTCTTGCATTCACTCATTGAATGAGTTGTCAACCTAGATTGTTGTTTTTTTCTAAAAAAACCTCCCTATTCTCCATTCCCTATTCTCCATTCCTAATTCCCAATTCCCAATTCCCAATTCCCCATTCCCCATTTCAACTTTCTTCTACCGGTAAAATTTGTTGCTGTCTCATCTCCGTCAGGGGTTGCTCCTGTTTTTGCTTGTCTGGAGGCTTTGACTGTGGTTCAGCGATTGAGGAGTCAGCAGGGTCAACAATTCCTCCAGAAATAATGATCTTGAAAGCATCTTCTATAGACAGGGAAAGATTTATGACATCCTCCTCTGGAACAACTACATACCAACCAGTTGTAGGATTGGGACTAGTAGGGATGACAATGCTCAGCATGGGGCGCTTCATCTGAGTTTCGATTTCGCTGCTGATATTGCCCGTTACGAAAGCGATCGACCACAAGCCTCGGCGGGGATATTCTACCAAAACCACACGACGAAATTTATCCTTAGAATCTTTTAAGACCGTTTCCAAAAGCTGTTTGAGGGTTTTGTAGACTGGCCCAGCAAAGGGAATCGCCTGCAACAATTTCTCCCCGAAATCCAGCAACCACCTTCCTGCTATATTCCGTGCCATTAAGCCAATCAACAGAATAAATAGTACCGGTACAGTCAGTCCCACTACTAAATTCAGTAGATTGACCAAGATGGGATGGAGGTTATTGTAGGGGTTAATTTGCTTGGGAATGCGGGTCAGGAAATCGATCGCCCAGCTAGCGATGGTAAATACTAGCCAGATGGTGGTAGCTAGAGGAATCACGACCAGCAAACCTGCAATTAAATCATTCTTTAAGTCCTGTTTGAAACGTTGGATCACAAAGCACTTACTCTCCTTAACAATAACTCTTGAAAATTTTGCTGTTGTCCCACCTCGATCAGAGACAAGGGAGACCAGGAGGACAAGGAAGATGGGGATACAACACAAAAAAATCTATTACACAGTTTTGGTATGTCATGCCAGTAGTGGCACAGCTAAAATGTTGGAATAGGTAGGTTGGGTAGAGCGAGAGCGAGACCCAACACGGGAGGGAGTTGTGTTGGGTCTCGTTGCCTCGACCCAACCTACATTTTTAGGTGTGTCACGCCAGTAGCTGCCTCAGTGAGGTAGCTTTTGCACTCAAAGGTTCTCAGTTGATTCTTCCTTATTCCGAAGTTTCCCGTTCCCTGTTCCGAAGTTTCCTACTTACAAGCAACTAGTATCCTAACTTACATTTTAACAGAGAGAGACTCCAGGTTGAAGGCTGAGGACTAAAACCCCGTCCTTCTAGAGAGCTGCTCTAGAAACCGGGTTTCCTTGGAAAAGTCTTGATATTTCGTCGTTATTCACAGCAAGAAACCCGGTTTCTAGGAATACCAGACCAGCTCTCTAGGACGACTTTTCCAAGAAAGCGGAAGTACTTTAAGCACTTTAGGCATTTTTTTACCTAACCATCTAGACATATTGCCAATGGAGTGTGTTAACATTCTTAATGAGTCAGCTAATGGTTTTTTCTAGGGCAATGCAAATGTCTAAATCTTAGATCATTTGTGCTCTACTCAAATACTTGTTGCAGTCTGTACTTAAATTCAAAGATTTACAGAATCAGGGTGTACATCAACAACAAAAACAAGCATTTTACGAGGAAATCATAGATGGTTATAGCGCAGATATCGGAATACTACATGATTATTAGTCTGTTAAGTTTTTCTTCTACTTAACTGGTGTCGATTCCTCGGAATTTGCCATCTGTGAATCTAATCAAGTTAGATTCTGCGAACTTTGAACGATGCAGTTGCGGGAACATCCCAAGATTGCTTATTCATCATTGGTTAGCACTTCAACACCTCATACCAAATCCGGGTTAACTACCCGGTGTTTTTAACCAACCGCAAAATCCCGTACCAGACGCGCCAACAGCCTTATCGGCATCATCAAGGTAGGCGCGTCTAGCATGATGTGGGACATAGCGGGTTCATGTGTGCTGGATGTGGTAAGTGCTGACGCAACAGACGCGGGGACGCGGAGA
Source organism: Symploca sp. SIO2E6 (assembly GCA_010672425.1). Lineage (GTDB taxonomy): Bacteria > Cyanobacteriota > Cyanobacteriia > Cyanobacteriales > Coleofasciculaceae > Caldora. The sequence goes on along the minus strand of JAAHGR010000030.1, from coordinate 13,110 downwards.
TTGGGACAACCAAATTTAAATGCGTCTTAGCTTAGTTAATCTAATGATGGATAAGTTTGTGGCATAAACAGTATCAATTTTGCAGAGATTGCTGATATTTATCAAGGGTATTCATGTCTATCAAACACCAAAAAAAAGTCCTTCAAGAACTGGGTGTCACTAAAGATACTCTTACTCAAGAGGAAATCGATTTTCTCGACAAAAATGGCTATCTCATCTTGAGAGATATCCTCAGTCCTGAGCTAGTCAACACCTTCCGTCAGCGGTTGCAGGAATTAACTGAATTGGAAGGCTATAGTGCTGGTGCAGTGAACCAAACCCCATATCAGCTACAAGTAAATCGTAAAGATCTGGGTTTGTTAGCCAGTATTGCAGCCTATTTCTATAATTTAGTTTTTTATTTGGTTCGCCTTATTTCCTTGCGTTGGCTGTTTAAGTATAACCCAAATTGGAAATTGAGGTTGAGGGCAAGATCCGGGTCTCCCCAGTTTGGTTCTCCTCAAATCGCTACTTCTCCTCAGCAAACGACTAATAGTATTTGGGGCATTATCAAGACAGAGATCTATGAAATGGTAACTGCCACAGCTTTTAATGAGGAAGGTGCAGTGCGGGTGTGCAACCTCTTGAACAAAGATTCGATCTACGATATTTGTTTTACACACCCCAAAGTACTGGCAGCAGTTGAGCATGTGCTAGGAACAAATTTCAAGACCTCATCTGTAAACTATCGCGCTGCCAAACCTGGTGGTGGACTACAGCCTTTACACTCAGACTGGGAGGAGGCAGTTGAAGTTAATAACTATTATGCCTGCAATACCCTCTGGATTCTGGACGATTTTACGGAGATAAACGGTGCAACGCGGGTAGTTCCAGGCTCCCATCTTAGTTGCCAGATACCACAAGAAGTTATGGACAATACTTTGGGGTCCCACCCACAGCAAAAGTTGATACTAGTTCCAGCAGGAACAGTAGTAGTCATGAATTCTCACGCTTGGCACGGTGGTACATTAAACCAAAGCAATCAGTTACGCCGAGTTATTCAATCCTACTTTGTCCGTCGAGACCAAACTCCTCAGTTGAATCAGCGAGAGTATGTTCGCTCAGAAACTCTCCAACGTCTGAGTTATGCTGCAAAAGTAATACTGGATGTAGTTTAGTTAGAAGGTCGAAGGTCGAATTGGGAATTGGGAAATATGGTGATTTACCCACTTTGTAAGGGCGGGTTTAGGGATAATCTATGGCATTTTACCAAAGTATTGCGCTCAAAACCCGCCCTGCCGTTATCCCCGAATATGTGATCGCTAATCCGCAAGGTTATCGATTGGGCGGGTTTTGTATCAAGCTTGTCGCTGATGTGGTTATCATATCCCTAAACCCGCCCCTACACTCATTGGGCTCGTTCTTCAGTTAGACCAATTCCCGATAGATGCCTGACATTCAGTAGGGGCATATTGCATACGCCCTCGCTTGATACACTGGTAGTGGTAGGGAGAGAAGGATATGGCTAAATTAAATCAAATCATTGCGATCGAAAAAGATGTGTCGAGTAAATCACACCGGGTGATTACTGACCAGAGAAATTTTAGATTTTAGATTTTAGATTTTAGATTTTATAATAAAACGGTCACAAGCCCCTAAATTTATTTATGGAATAAATCTACAATCTTCAATCTTTAAATCCTCAAGCCCCTAAATTTATTTATGGGGTAAATCTAAAATCTTCAATCTTCAATCTTCAATTGTTTGACGCTTATCAAACCCTCCAGAAACCAGCCCCCCTTTCTGGAATTTCTCGTTCTTATCGTCCCAAAGATGAAGAAGGAGATCAACTGCCTAGTGAGTCAACTAGAGTTCAGGTTCAAGGTGAACAGGTGGTTGCAGAGGTTTTTAGTGCCATCACTAAATTATTGAATATCACCGCAACCAAGGATTATGCTAATTGTGAAGCCAGAGCAGATATTGTTGTGGACGGACAAGTGATTGTTCCTCAGGCTCCTACGACTTTTTTGTTATTCCTGGAAAAAAAACTGGTTGATATCCACACTTTTATCCAAAAGCTGCCGACTTTAGATCCGGCGGAAGAATGGCACAAGGATATTAGCCAGGATGCTTGGGCGACAACTCCTACACAAACCACTCGCACGAAAAAAGTTCCTCGTAACCATGTTAAGGCAGAGGCAACCGACAAACATCCTGCCCAGGTTGAGGTGTTCTACGAAGATATTATCGTGGGATACTGGACAACCATTAAGTATTCCGGAGCCTTCCCCGCAACTGAAGTCAATCAAATGCTAGCTCGTGTGGAAAAATTGAGGGAAGCGGTGAAGTTTGCTCGGGAAGAGGCGAATACGATGCAAGTAACCCAACAAGATGCGGGCGATCGCATCGCTGCATATCTAGCTGGAACAAGCTATACTCAAGGGTAGAGTACAAGCTTAATTTTAAACTCAAACTAATCAACGCTGTCAGTGTAGGTGCAAGACCTATCCTCCGGACTTAACCGGAGGTAGCCCAAAAGTAGAGGCAAGCGCATCAAGTTCAAGTTATTACTCTAAGCTTAGTAACCCATACTTACTGCCAAATCGAACAGAAAAGTCAATAGTCGTTAGTCACGGGTTCAAATCCCGTCCCCTGCTCCAATAACTTGCAGGGGTAGTTTAGTGGCAGAACAAACGATCTCCAGCCTGAACTTTTCTTTAAATGTGTTGGTGGCCAAGTACTACAAGCTCTTAAAAGCTTATCACCCCTGTCGTCGGATATTCGGCAGGGGTAAATTTATATTCTTGCACTGGTTAGGGCTTGCTGATCAAGTCAAATGGGCGAACGGTGAGTTTTAGGACTTCTCGTGATAAGTCATATCATGTCCGGTTGAATACTTACACTTTGGTGGAAACGAGGCAGGAGGCTCCGAGGCTCCGAGGCAGGAGGGAAGAAAGAAGGTTGCAAGGTCGAAGGGAATTATAATTAATTATCCGGACTTGATATCAGAGGCGATCTCGCTAATCCGCAAGGTTATCGATTGGGCGGGTTTTGTATCAAGCTTGTCGCTGATGTGGTTATCATATCCCTAAACCCGCCCCTACGGCGATCGCGCTTTTTTTGTAGCAAAAACAAATAAGCGATTGCCTACGGCACCAGCTTGCGCTAATCGCATTAATTCCAAGCCTACAAGATTCTGAATTTATGGGATATAAATTCGACCAACTCCCAGGTAGTTTTCCAAATCAAATAAGATTTCAATCAATCGGGTAGCACATCTTTGTCGATAACTACTCTCATCAAATCTATCGGGATTTGCGATTGTCAGAATTGGTAACGAAGTTGGTGTATTGTCCTCACGAATGGTTTGCTCTAGAGAATTTTCTCCTTTCATATTTCGGTTAGCAGTAATTAGGATCATTTGGTTGCTCTGAGCAAAGTGCCAAACAGTGTAATCGCTACTATCCATTGGTAAGTCAGCGTCCTGAAATGTGAATAAGCGAATGGGCAATAGTTCCAGCCATCCTTCAGCTGCAAGTGTTCCCCAGAGCAAAACAGCATCACCAGTTAAATTATAGTCGATCAGAAAGTTCATTCCTCGGCCTGAGCTTCAATTCTCATTTTCCATGCTTGAAGCTTGGCTCGGAGAGCCTCCTGACCCTTTTTTGGCGGCATTGCTGCAATCTTGGCAAATCGTTCTCGATTTCGCTCTTCCCAATATTGCCGAATTTCCACTGCTGTTTGCAGGCATTCTTGGTATTCTGCTTCAAACTCAACACTATGAGTTTCGATGTAGGCTAGAGCTGAACTAATTTGATTATGACTAAGACCGAGTTTTTCACAGATTAGCTTTTGTGGATATTGAGCTTTTAGGTAATCCATCACATCGTAAAGAGTGATACGTGTACCTGAGATCGTTAATCCACGTTCTGTCCGAATGATTGCTGGTTGGTACGTCTGTGCTGAAATCATCTTGGATTACAGAATTGGGAATTGGGAATTGGGAATTGGGAATTGGGAATTGAGAATTGGGAATTGGGAATTGGGAATTGGGAATTGGGAATTGGGAATTGGGAATTGGGGAATATGGTGATTTGCCCACTTTGTAGGGGCGGGTAAGCGTGACCACTTCGCCCATTTTACCCGAATATTGCGCTCAAAACCCGCCCTGCCGGTATCTCCCCATAGCCTAAAACTACCCCTAGGATCAATTCACAACCAATAAGCGATTGCCTACTGCACCAGCTTGCGCTAATCGCATTTTTTTTGTAGCTATCCAATTCCCGAACAATTCCACCCATTCGTAGGGGCGGGTAAGCGTGATAACTTCGCCCATTTTACCCGAATATTGCGCTCAAAACCCGCCCTGCCGGTATCTTCCCATAGCCCAAACCTACCCCTAGGATCAATTCACAACCAATAAGCGATTGCCTACTGCACCAGCTTGCGCTGATCGCATTTTTTGTGTAAATATCCAATTCCCGAACAATTCCACCCATTCGTAGGGGCGGGTAAGCGTGATAACTTCGCCAATTTTACCCGAATATTGAGATCCAAACCCGCCCTGCCACCATCCCCAAATCAGCGATCGCTTTGCTCGCGTTTGACCTAAGCGCTAGGGATACGTTTGCGCTACGCGATCGCACTACTGGCGTGACACAGCTAAAAATGGGGATATGTTAGATTCGTCAGCACTATCCGCGATCGCTTTCCTAGTACCGTAGGCGATCGCAACAGCACAATAGGACAGATCTATCTAGATACAATCTTTTGGAGGAGTATGCCCAAGAAAATTAGCTGTCAACTACTATATATGTGCGCACATTTTCCGATTATAAAATAATAGTAGAAAATTAGCAATATTGTCAACATCCTTAACCAAAAAGCAACAGGCAACAGTTAAAGATCCCCGACTTCTTCTACCGGTTTACCAAGTGTTAATCATCGCTTCAATTGAGAAGTCGGGGATCTGAGGGGTGTGGTGAGTATCCAGCAATTGCCTACGGCACCAGCTTACGCTAATCGCATTTTTTGTATAGATATCCAATTCCTCAACACTTCCACCCATTCGTAGGGGCTGGTTTAGGAATAACTTTACCCATTTTACCCGAATATTGCGCTCAAAACCCGCCCTGCCACCATCCCCAAATTAGCGCTCGCTAATCCGCCAAGATATCGATTGGGCGGGTTTTGTATCAAGGTTATCGCTGATGTGGTTATCATATCCCTAAACCCGCCCCTACGAGTTTACGTAATTTTGTTCCCAATTCTCAATTCTACATTCTCAATTCCTTTATACCGTCCAATCTTCAACTTTCAAACCTGGGACTCTCTCAAAATCCCTGTGATTGCGAGTTACTAAAGTTCCTTGAACAGCAAGAACAATTGCTGCAATTCTTAAATCTCTGGTTCCAATACGAATTTTTTGCTGCATTAAATCACCATAAATCAGAGAAGCTTCCGGAATAAAATCAAGCACATTGATGGTTTCCAGCTCGTCTAATAACTCTTTCAAACGCCGGTAAGCCAAAACAAGCTCATTAGAGGAATTTGCTCGCCTAATAATACCCAGTCTTCCTCTGATTTGTTCTTCAGCAGAAATAATATTAATAGCTATTTCCTGTGGTTTTATCATAGTAAGACGTTGGCGGATCTTCAGATGTCCCCGCTGCAAAAGCGACAAATGCTCGGTATCGAGAATCCACAAATTCATTTGGCTTCCTCTTGAGCATTCATTTCTCGTCGCTCAGATTCAATATAAGCCAACATTTCATCAAACTGTGGATCGTCTTTGTATTTACCAGCTAATTTGAGCCAAGGATTTTCCTGATCAAGTAATTCTTTTTGGAGTACCTCAAATACTGCTTTCTTTCCCTCTAATGGTAATTGTTGTACTAAGGTAACTACTTGCTCAACGGTCACATCTAATATGGGCATAAGTCATGATTTTGTGCCAACTTATTCAAACTATATTATACCAACCAACCCTGTAGGGGCGGGTAAGCGTGATCACTTCGCCCATTTTACCCGAATATTGCGCTCAAAACCCGCCCTGCCGGTATCTTCCCATAGTCCAAACCTACCCCTAGGATCAATTCACAACCAATAAGCGATTGCCTACGGCACCAGCTTGCGCTGAGCGCATTTTTTTGTGTAGCGATCCAATTCCCGAACAATTCCACCCATTCGTAGGGGCGGGTAAGCGTGATCACTTCGCCCATTTTACCCGAATATTGAGATCCAAACCCGCCCTGCCACCATCCCCAAATCAGCGATCGCTTTCCTCGTACCGTAGGCGATCGCAACAGCACAATAGGACAGATCTATCTAGATACAATCTTTTGGAGGAGTATGCCCAAGAAAATTAGCTGTCAACTACTATATATGTGCGCACATTTTGCCACTATAAAATGGTAGTATAAAATCGGAACAAAGTCAACATCCTTCACCAAAAAGCAACAGGCAAAAGTTCAAGATCCCCGACTTCTTCTACCGGTTTGCCGAGTGTTAATCATCGGTTCAATTGAGAAGTCGGGGATCTGAGGGGTGTGGTGAGTATCCAGCAATTGCCTACGGCACCAGCTTACGCTAATCGCATTTTTTTTGTAGATATCCAATTCCTCAACACTTCCACCCATTCGTAGGGGCGGGTTTAGGAATAACCTTACCCATTTTACCCAAATATTGAGCTCAAAACCCGCCCTGCCACCATCCCCAAATCAGCGATCAGCTACGCTGGTGCCGTAGGCAATCGCTAATCCGCCAAGATATCGATTGGGCGGGTTTTGTATCAAGGTTATCGCTGATGTGGTTATCATATCCCTAAACCCGCCCCTACGAGTTTACGTAATTTTGTTCCCAATTCTCAATTCTCAATTCTCAATGTCCTTCTTGCTCCCTAAAATCTTGTTCCTTAAAAGAGAAGTGGAACTGGTATCTTGCCAGTTCCACATCAAGTGATTATGTATTTGATTGAGATTGAGACAGGCTAGAAGCCTGTTCCACAAACTTATGCCTTCACTTCGAGACCAATGCCTTCATATTTCTTGACGCTCTTTTTATCCAGCATCCGCCGTCCATCAATAACTAATGGTGGCTTCTCTAAAGGAGCCAATAATTCGGGAATTTGCTGGAACTCTGGCCAACGGGTAATAATTATAATTACCTCGACTTGAGCGATCGCCTCAGATAAGTCATCACAAAATACTAACTTATCCTCACCAAAGACCTTTTGTGCTTCGTGTTTGGCAATAGGATCGTAAGCTTTGACTACTGCACCTGCATCCAATAGGGATTGGGTGACTGGTATGGCTGGAGACTCACGGATATCGTCAGTTCCCGGTTTGAATGCTAAGCCAAGAACAGCAATATTAACTCCTTTGAGTTCAGAGACATGTTTTCCTAGGAGTGAGAGAATGCGTTCCGGTTGCTCAGAGTTAACTTCGATTACGGCTTCTAGCAAGCGCATGGGACTACCCAATTTCTCTCCGTAGGAATTGAGGGCCTTGACATCTTTGGGAAAACAGCTGCCTCCAAACCCACAACCAGCTTCAATATAAGTGGTAAAAGAGGGAACAATACGCTCACCAGTAGGCAGAATTGGAGTGAGGCGCTTATCTAAATGAACTCCTTGCATCACTTCGACGACATCAATGTTGCCTACAGCTGCACAGAGATTGCCAATTTCGTTGGAGAAGGAAATCATGGTTGCTAGCAGAGAATTTGCTGTATACTTAATCATCTCTGCGGTTTTGCAATTGGTGGCGAGTTGGTCTACCCCTGGGAAGACATTATAGAGTTCCGCTAGCAGACTAATACTTTTCTCGTCTATACCACCATAAACAATCCGGTCAGGATACATGAAGTCCTTAATCGCTTCCCCTTCTTTGAGGAATTCTGGGTTCATGCCTACCCCAAAGTCAACTCCCGCTTTTTTCCCAGAAGCTTCCTCCAAAATGGGGAGCACTACCTCATCGGTTGTACCGGGAACTACGGTACTTTTGGTGACAACTAGATGGTAAGCTGACTTATCTTTGAGCACTTCTCCAATCTGACGGGCAACTTCCTTGATATATTTGAGGTCAATTTCTTGACCATCAAAAGGAGTGCCAACGGCGATGAGAGAAATTTCTGTGTCTAGTACAGCACTACGTAAGTCTGTAGTTGCCTTGACATTGTTTTGAATGTTCTTTTTGAGTAATTCCTCTAAACCGTCTTCATAGATGGGAGGAATACCTTGATTGATTTGATCAACCTTACTTTGGTCAATATCGACACAAATTACTTGGTGACCTTTTTCTGCTAAACAAACTCCAGAAACTAAGCCAACGTATCCCGTTCCTACAACAGAAACTTTCATCTTACGCTTCCTCCGCTTGACTATTGTCTTTGTACCAAATCAATGAACGCTTTAAACCGTCATCAACAGAAATTGAGGGGTTATAACCTAGTTCAGTTTGAGCTTTAGCAATCACTGGACAGCGACGATTGGGATTATCAATCAGATAATCTTTGTCAGCGCTTGCTTGGCGAACAACTTTACCTTGGTAATCAAAAAGCTCACTCGAAAGTGCCACAACTCGCTCTGCTAGATTGGCCATGGAGATTTCTGGCTTTTCGATGCCAATATTGTAAGCTTCACCAGGTCGTCCCTTGACCAATATTTTGTAGTAGCCGACAATGGCATCGGCAATGTAACAGAAAGTCCTGGTAGGGGAGCCATCGGAGAGCATAACAATATCTTTGCCTGCTAAGACATCACGGGCAAAATCTGGGAGCACTCTTTTATCGGTAATTTTTAACCCTGGCCCATAATTATTAAAGGGTCGTGCTGTTTTGATGGGCAAGTCATATTGTTGGGCGAAATTAACGCAAAGGGTTTCACCGTAACGTTTGGACTCATCGTAACAAGCCCTAGGTCCAGTACAAGAAACATTGCCGCGATAGGTTTCGGGGGTAGGGATATTTTCTGGAGAAGGATCGCCGTAGATTTCACTGGTGGAATAAAAGAGAAAACCTTCTACTGGTTGCTCCTTTTCCTTTTGCTGGAGACAGTATTCTAGCAGACTCCGCAGTCCATTAACATTAGCATCCATCGTTTCGATGGGATACTTACGATAGTAGGTAGGGGAAGCGATCGATGCAGCGTGGATAATATACTGAAAATCATCGATATCTGACGGTAAAGGATGAGTAATATCATGCTTAGTCAGAGTCAGATGAGGATCACCTTCTAAGTTGGTGAGCCAATCAGGAATACCACGAATGTAGTTATCATATACAGTCAACTCTATAGTTTGACTATCATCGGTGATTTTGTTCCAATGCAGGATCGATTGGACTAGATAGTAACCAAGAAATCCTGCTCCTCCGATGATTAATAATTTCTTACCTGCTATAGCAGAAAATTCTTCCTGTAGGTTAGTACAAATGTAAGCTAAATCGCTATCAATTACATCTTGAGCGTTTTTCATAATTTCCTTGAATTGAAGGGAATGGGGAATGGGGAATTGGGAATTGGGAATTGGGAGTGATTAATACCTAACACCTAACACCTAACACCTAACACCTAACACCTAACCAACTGCTGCTGGGACTTTGGCTGAACCAAAGTACTGATCCTGCTCAGCTCGTAATTTATGGGTGAGGCTGTCTTCAGGTAATTCCACGTCATCGTAAGTTAGAACCTGATCTTGGGGAATATCCCGTTTTAGGCGACAACCTTCAGCTAAGCCCATTGGTAGTAAGTTTTCTGCTGTTACAACCTCAGTGTTCTCACACATACCGTAGGTCATGTAATAGCCTAGACCATCCAAAGTCTCTCCAGCTTTCAAGTCAATCTTAGCAGTTGTGACTACATCGACAACCTGGCCAGCGATGGGAGCAATAATCACATCGTTGAACAGTACCACACGAGCTACGGACAGGGGTACTTCAAAGATGGTGAGATGGTAGGGAATATAGAAACTGTACAGGGGACCTTCACCCAATTTGCCGTAATTGAGATAGTGAGCCTGGATCGGATCGTCATGGGAAGCAAAGACAAACACTCCTGGACTGGGTTTAGCACCTACCACATAGTCTACAATGCCGCCCAATTCTTTCAACTGATCGACATTGTACATCGAAGTCATATCATCGACATGACCCTTGTATTCATACCCCAGCATTCCCCGCTGAGCTACTTTCATACCTGTAGCGTTGGCAACAATTGCTTGCTCAAAGGAGATTTTGGTGCCATCGGCAAAACTAGTGACCATATTAGCCGTTTGTCCCCATTTCTTGGCAAATCCTGCCTGAGTGGTAGGGTTGCGGTAACGGTCCTGTAAGCCTTTGATATTGCCACATAGTAAAGGGGTCAGACCAATACTTTCAACGAAGCGATAGAGATTCATTTGTACTGCTGGTTGATCCCCATCACAACCGGTGAGGATAACACCAGCACGATCAGCGTATACTTTGAGAATCGGGCCAACGGTGCCGTCGAGTTCAGCATTCATCAGAATCATGTGCTTGCCATGTTCGATCGCTTTCATGGTCACTTGGGCACCAAATTCCACATGACCTGTAGCTTCAACTAGGGCATCGATTCCTTCAGCTTGACACAAGAGGGTAGCATCGTCAGTAACAGCATACTGTCCTTGAGCGATCGCACTTTCGAGTTCAGCCACCTGATTGACAACTTTAACTTCCTCAATACCAGCTTGAGCATAGGTTTGCTTGGCTGCCTCAAGGGTACGATTAGAAATCGCGACCAATTTCATCCCAGGTACATAGTTGACGATTTGGTTAGCGATGCCTTTGGCCATGAAACCAGCACCAATCACACCGACTTTGACGGGATTGCCTGCTTCCTCACGAGCCTTTAAAGCGGTATCAACAATAATCATGAATTGACTCCTGTAGTAGATTATAATAAAGGCCAAGATAGGTCTTTGTCGGTAATTTCACTCACAGGCAGTGGCCATGCAATTCCTAAAGTAGGATCGTCATAGCGCAGCCCTTTTTCACAACCGGGAGTGTAGAATTCACTAACCTGATAGAGTGCTTCACAATTATCCATCTGAGTCTGATAACCGTGAGCAAACATCTCCGGTACATAGAGAGTTCGGCGATTTTCTGGGGTTAGTTCTACACCAACATATTGTAAATAGGTGGGTGATTCTGGGCGCAAATCAATAATTACATGATAGTTAGCGCCTTTGGTGCAGCGGAATAGTTTGGCTTCCGCCGCTGGGGGAACCTGATAGTGCATTCCCCTGAGGGTCCCCTGCTTGTGAGTGAAAGCTAGATTACATTGGGCTACAGTTGGTTTTAAACCGTGAGCTTCAAATTCTTTCTGACAAAAGGCACGGGCAAAAAAACCTCGATTATCTGTTTTTGGTTCTAAATCAATGATAAATGCGCCTTTGAGTTGAGTTTCTGTAAATAACATTATTGCTTCCCTGAGCAGTATCAATACAATTTACTGGGTGCATCCCATTGAATTCTAGGGAGCATCTTGCTCCCACTACGGGTAATTAGCAAATTTGCGCACCGCTCGCACTAGATCCTCTGGTGTACCAATATCTAAGTATTCACCGTCAGCAAAAACTTCGGCTTCTACTGGCAAACCAACGTCAATGGCAGCTTGAATCACATCTCCTAGAGGCAACTCTCGTTGCAGCTGAGAATTGTTTTTACCATTACTTTGTAACTTCTGGGCTTCTCTCTTGGCAAGATACTCATGCATAAAATCAGTAAACACAGGAGTCCAAACCGCAACACCCCACATATAGAGCAAATCAGTCTGAGCTGGTTTTTCGATGATTTGGTAAACTCGACCATCTGCATCAAAATCCACTATGCCTACTTTCTGGGGATGAGCTGTAGGAAAGAGTCCCAACACCACCTCAGAGTTACTCGCCCTCAGACGTGCGAGTAAATTGACAAAGATATGGTCAGGCTGACAAATAATATCAGGAAAACCTACAGCGATCAGTGCTCCTTTAACAAAGGGATAAGCTTGATCCAAGGTATAGGGTACACCAAAGGGCAAGCGCATCATGAGATAGCCTAGATCCATGTTTAACATGGCACCATCTTGGAAATAATTAGGAATATCCCATTTACCGGAGCGCAGCACCAGATAAGCTTTAGAAATGCCCGCGAGTTGCATTTTTTCTAGTAGATAATGACCAACAACCTTGGTGCGTAAGCTACGGTCCGACTCTACTAAACGAAATCCAATCGGATACAATTCTTTGCTAACTGGTAGAGGAGAAATCCTTGTCCCTTGTCCCGCTGCTGGTAGCAGTCCAATCACCTCATTACTCATTACTCATTACTCATTACTCATTACTCTTGATAAAAAAGGCTCCAGGGCAGAGGGCAGAAGGCAGAAGGCTCTATGGGAAGCTGACTTGTTTGGTCTTCTTCTTTTTGGGGCAAATGTCCCTCTACTACTCATTACTCATTACTTATTACTCATTACTCATTACTTATTACTTATTACTTATTACTTATTACTTCTTTAATCTGGTCAACAACCGCTTTACCAATTTCTAAGGAAGAAGTAGCAGCTGGGGACGGTGCATTACAAACATGGATCGATTGCTTACCCTTGACAATCAAAAAATCATCTACTAGCTTGCCATCATCCTTCAAGGCTTGAGCACGCACCCCAGCATGGGTGGGTACAACATCCTGGTATTGGACTTCGGGAATCAGTTTTTGCAGGCTATGGACAAAAGCGGCTTTGCTGAAGGAACGGATAATCTCCTTAATTCCTTCATCAGCATGTTTGGCTGCCAGCTTCCAAAAACCAGGATAAGTCATGACTTCAGCAAAATCCCCTAGGTCAAAATCGGTTTTCTTGTAGCCTTCTCGTTTCAGGCAGAGAACCGCATTCGGACCAGCGTGAACACTGCCATCGATCATGCGGGTAAAGTGAACTCCCAGGAAAGGAAAATTGGGGTTAGGTACAGGGTAGATCAGGGTCTTGACGAGGTGGCGTTTTTCTGGTATTAGTTCGTAGTACTCCCCTCGGAAGGGGACTATTTTGGCCTCTGGTGTTACACCACCTAACTTAGCAACGCGATCGCTATGGAGTCCAGCACAATTAATCAATAAGCGGGTTTCAAAACTGCCGTT
>JAAHGR010000003.1 GCA_010672425.1 Symploca sp. SIO2E6 | reverse complement strand
TCACTTAAGGATTTAGACTGGTGACATGGGAAGTGGTTTTATCTAAGCAAGCTGCTAAAGATGCCAAGAAGATCGCAGCATCTGGTCTCAAAAATAAAACCCAAAAACTACTAGAAGCTTTACAAGACAATCCCTACAATCCTCCATATGAGAAGTTAGTAGGTGATATGCAGGGATATTATTCTAGGAGAATTAATATTCAGCATCGACTAGTCTATCAGATCTTTGATGAACAAAAAGTTGTTAAAATTTTACGCCTATGGAGCCATTATGAATGAGTTTCTAGTGCGATCGCTTATAGTTTTACCGTAGAGCATAGAGTTTGGGCGGTATTAGTTCTGATTAGAGAAGCATATAACCGCCCAAGCTTGAAAATTAAGATCATCATTTAGGCTGAGTGGCTATAATTCAGTACCTGTTTCGCCCAGACAGGGAAAGGGAAATTTTTGGTAGTTGGGGTATTTTCCTTGTTCTCCTGTTGAGCAGTAACGGGAACCAGCATCGAATCAGTCGAACGCACCATCATTTGACCCTGCGCTAGTGCCTCTCGCCACTGACGTCCAGTTCTCCAAGCCTGAAACTTAGCGACACCCCAGCGAGGATTGATGGGATATCCAATAAATCCAGACCTGAGTGCTGCGTGATTTGCACTAGGGAGCGAGGTATGAACAAACACATTTTCTGTTAAATCGATTACCATGAGGTTGTACTCCTTAAGGGCTCTATTCATACACTTCACCTCCTCTCTGCTGCAAACAGAACAATTTATCCAGAAGTATTATCTATTTTAGATTACAAAATGTAAATATTTTCCGGTGATTGCTCAATTCACCCCTCCTGGGATAGATGAAATCCAGCTTACTTAGGCAGAAAGGCAGAGGCACAGCCAGCTGAAGCAGAGATATTAGGGTAAATACGGAGTCTTATTGTGCTGTGTGCAGAGTTAACTACGTAATAATGCGTAGATTCTTTGAGGAGTGTGGGGAGTGTTGGGAGATGGGGAGGGATGAACGAAATATGAGGTGGGATTTCTCTTCTCCCTGTCCCCGCGTCTCCGCGTCTCCGCGTCTCCGCGTCTCTGTGTCTCCGTGTTAGTTCACATGAAGACTTCCCAGTGTCTATACTAAACTTTCAGTACAGACAAAGCCTATTCTCAGGGAAAACTCATTGAGCAACAGTTTAATAACCTAGTAGATTAGGACTTACGTTAAACTTTGTCCTTGGTCTTTTGTCTTTTGTTGTTTGTTGTTTGTTGTTTGTCCTTTGTATGATCAATCCTAATGACCAATGACCAATGACCAATGACCAATGACCAATGACCAATGACCAATGACCAATGACCAATGACCAATGACTAAGTAAAGGATTCAGATGACCTATCTTGAAACAACAGCCGAATTTTATGCCGAAGTAGCTCAAACACCGGAAGTTGGTTTGTGTTGTGTCCAAAGTAGTCCCTTGCAGCTGCCAGAGTTAAAGATTCCTCTCCAAATGCAGGAAATGAACTACGGCTGCGGCACTACTGTCCATCCAGCGGAACTCAGTAAGCAGCCGACTGTGTTGTATGTTGGTGTTGGTGGTGGTTTGGAAGCTTTGCAATTTGCCTATTTTTCTCGGCATCCCGGCGGTGTCATTGCGGTTGATCCGGTTAAGGAGATGCGGGAAGCGGCTGCTCACAACCTGGAAATTGCGGCTCAGGACAATCCTTGGTTTGACCCCAGTTTTGTGGAAATTCGGGAGGGAGATGCTTTTAATCTGCCGATGCCAGATGCTTCGGTAGATGTGGTTGCTCAAAATTGCCTGTTTAATATCTTTGAACCCGCTGATTTACATAAAGCGCTGCAAGAAGCTTACCGGGTGTTAAAGGTAGGAGGAAGGCTGCTCATGAGTGACCCGATTGCCACTTGTCCGATTCCTGACCATTTACGGCAAGATGAACGGTTAAGAGCCATGTGTCTTTCTGGTGCTCTGACCTATGAAGAGTATACCCAACATTTAGTAGATGTAGGCTTCGGTCAGATAGAAATCCGAGCACGACGTCCCTACCGACTACTAGATTGCCAGAATTACCATTTAGATCAGCCTCTGCTGTTGGAAAGTTTGGATTCGGTTTCCTTCAAAGTACCAATTGCTGAAGATGGTCCTTGTATTTTTACTGGCAAGACGGGTATTTATATGGGGGCAAACGAGTATTTTGATGACAATGCTGGACATATTCTCCAGCGTGGCATACCAGCAGCAGTGTGTGATAAGACGGCAGCGAAGTTGTCAATCTCTGAGCCGGGGGAAATTTTAGTTACCGATTCTACTTGGTACTACACAGGTGGTGGTTGTTGTTAATTGTCAATTGTTGTTAATTACTTACGACTAACCTGACAGAGGTAATAAGAATGATGATTCAGACACCAGTCTTACCAGTCACACCTTTCCAGCGAAAACTGCAAACTCCTTTAACGAAAAACCAGATCAAGGTTTTACAAGTTAATTTGGGTAAGCGCTGTAATCTGGCTTGTAGTCACTGCCATGTGGAAGCTGGTCCGAAGCGAACCGAAGAACTGACTCCAGAACTTTGTGAGCAGCTCATTGAACTAATTTATCGGTTTCCTCAAATTAAAATCGTCGATCTCACCGGTGGTGCCCCGGAGATTAATTATGGTTTTAAGCCTTTAGTAGAGGCAGCGAGGAAAACCAATAAAGAGGTAATTGTTCGTTCCAACTTGACAATTTATTTCGAGTCAGGTTTTGAGAATTTACCGGAATATTTTGCCCAGCATCAGATACGGGTAGTTGCCTCCTTACCCTGCTATCTGGAAGACAATGTGGATAAAATGCGGGGCAATGGAGTCTATGATAGCTCAATTCGAGCGCTTCAATGGCTCAATCGGTTGGGTTATAGTCAAGACCCCAGGTTAATCCTTGATTTAGTGTACAATCCCCCACTACCTCTAGGAGAAAATTTTTCCCTGACCCCCAATCAAGTGAAGTTGGAGCAAGATTATAAACTGTTCTTGCAAGAACATTTTGACATCCACTTCAACCAGCTATTTACGATTACCAATATACCCGTTGGACGCACCAAGTTTCATTTGCAACGCACGAAGCTTTATGCTCCCTATCTGGAATTTTTGGAGCGTAACTTCAATGCCGGTACAGTGGAGCATTTAATGTGCAGAGATGAACTCTCGATTGACTATCTGGGTAATGTTTACGATTGTGACTTTAACCAGATGGAAAATCTAGCAGCCAAGTCTTACAAAGGGGAGACTTTAACCGTGAGTAAGCTACTAGCAGCAGGAAGTTTAGATCTCATTGATGAGATTCGTACAGCTTCCTATTGCTACGGTTGCACAGCGGGTTGTGGTTCGAGTTGTGGTGGTGCTTTGATTTGAGGGTATCAAAGTTTTTTGTCATCAAGATATGAACTCAAGTTCATATCAATGACAATTCAATCCATGCCAACTATAAACCATGAACTCAAACAGCACTTCCTCTCAAGCCTTATGTGTCCGTAAGCTGAAAGTTTTGGCGGATACCACTCGTCTGAGTGTCCTCAAAATCCTCATGGAAGGACCGAAACATGTTGGGGAACTAAATGCAGTTTTAGGTATTGAGCAGAGTTTGCTCTCCCATCATCTCAAGGTGTTACGGGAAGAGGGTTTTGTCACAGCCACGCGAGATGGCAAGGCAGTGCTTTATCGTTGTGCAGCCAATATTCGGCAGAGGAACGGTGGCAAGGCAATTGATTTGGGTTGTTGCCTCCTTTGTTTTGATTAGGGAATGGGGAGATCAATTCAAAATTCAAAATTCAAAGTTATTAATCCCCAATTCCCAATTCCCAATTCCCAATTCCCAATTCTCAATCATGAAACAAACTCTAGCAACAATTTCTCTAGGTTTAGTCACTTGCTTGTGGTTACAATCCTGTGGTAAGCCTCCGCAAGCAGCTACTAACTCAACTGATACCTTGCAGGGTAAATTAGTGTTAACTGGCTCTAGTACAGTAGCACCTTTAGCGTCGGAAATTGGTAAGCGCTTTGAAGCAGAACATCCTGAGGTGCGGGTGGATGTGCAAACGGGAGGCTCTTCTCGCGGTATTGCCGATACTCGCCAAGGAGTAGCTGATATTGGCATGGTTTCTCGCAATTTGAAGCAGGAAGAACAGGATCTTCAGGGTTTTGCGATCGCTCGTGATGGTATTGGTGTTATCCTTCACCAAGATAATCCTGTAGAGTCCCTCAAGGATGAACAAATAGTTGCTATCTATCAAGGGAAGATTGACAACTGGCAGGAAGTAGGAGGTAAGGATGCACCGATTACTGTAGTCAATAAAGCAGAAGGACGTTCTACCTTAGAATTGTTTCTCAAATATTTCCAGCTCAAAAATAGAGAGATTCAGGCAGCTGTAGTCATTGGGGATAATGAGCAGGGGATTAAAACAGTGGCAGGTAACCCTAATGCCATTGGTTATGTGTCGATTGGGACAGCAGAATATAGCACTAACCAAGGAGTTCCGATTAAGTTACTACCCGTTGGTGGGGTAGCAGCAACGACAGAGAATGTACTCAACGGTACATTTCCCCTCTCCCGTTCCCTCACTTTAGTCACCAAAACCCAGCCAGCAGGACTAGATCAACAGTTTATCAAATTTGCGCGATCGCCTCTTGTACAAGACATTGTTCAAGAGCAAAACTTTGTCCCACTTTCGGAGTGAGGAGGGAGTGTGGGGAGTGTGGGGAGATGGGGAGATGGGGAGATGGGGAAAAGAACAGTATCAAACTCCCAAAAAATAGCGCTTATTGATACTGCTTGGTGAGCTGATGAGATATAGTAAGAGCAATTTACCCCCGAAAGACAAAATCCTCCTTTGGACACTACGAGGCTTAGCGGCGATCGCAGGTATGATCGTAGTTCTGATTACTGTGTTTCTGATCACAGAAGCACTGCCAGTACTCAGACAAGTGGGATTAAGGCGCTTCTTTCAAGATGCTTCCTGGCATCCAACAGAGGATCTTTACAACTTTATCCCCATGCTTTGGGGGACTCTGCTAGTAACGGCTGGTGCTGTACTTTTAGCTGCACCCCTAGGAATTCTCTCCGCTGTCTTTTGTCAATATTATGCTCCTTCACTAATTGCTGGACTCTACCGACGGTTGATTGAGTTGCTCGCAGGTATCCCTTCCGTCGTCTACGGATTTTGGGGCTTAGTGGTGCTAGTACCTTTGATTGGTAGCCTCCAGCCACCGGGAACTAGTTTACTCGCAGGAATTGCGATCCTCACGATCATGATTTTACCAACGATCGCCCTGACCGCAGATGCCAGCTTTGCCAAAGTCCCCCCAGAATACCTCAAAGGTGCATTCGCATTAGGACTTTCCCGCTGGGGAACAGTCAGAGGTGTAATTTTTCCTGCTGCCAAGTCTGGATTATTTACCGGCTTGATTTTAGGAACAGGACGAGCCATTGGTGAAACTATGGCAGTTCTCATGGTTTGTGGCAATGTAGTGCAGACACCGAAAAGCCTATTTGAACCGATGCGGACCCTTACTGCCAATATTGCCCTAGAAATGGCCTACGCCACAGGCAATCATCGCTCAGCACTATTTGTTAGTGGCTTGTTGCTGATGGGGGTAATTTTGGCATTAGTAGCAGTTGCTGAAGTAATAAGTAATGAGTAATGAGTAATAAGTAATGAGTAATGAGTAATGAGTAATGAGTAATGAGTAATGAGTCATATCATGTCCGCCTAATTACTTATAATAAAAACGTCTCCGCGTCCCCGTGTCCCCGTGTCCGGTGCGTCAGCCTTAACGATAAGTATTCAACCGGACATGATATCAATAGTTCATATTTTTATTCTTTGATTAAAGTGCGTAGAAGGTGGAAGTGATGAAAAAGAATCAAAGATTAAAGAAGACAAGGAAGACAAAGGGAACAATCCCCAATTCCCAATTCCCAATTCCCAAACAACAAACAACCAACAACAAACAACCAACAACAAACAACAAACAACCAACAACAAACAACCAACAACAAACAACAAACAACCAACAACCAACAACAAACAACCAACAACCAACAACCAACAACCAACAACCAACAACAATTATAATCTGGACAATCGCCATTTCCATCACCGCCATCTTCCTCTGGATTTTAAGCGATATCGTCTGGCACGGTGCAGGACAAATTAACTGGGAGTTTCTCACCAGTACACCTCAAAATGCGGGACGGCCTAGGCGATCACCGATTGCTCGACTAATATTCAGCGATTTCTTTAAGTATTCTAATGCTTCTGAATATTGCTCAAGTTGAATAAAAGCATTTCCCAGATTTGCCAATGCTTCACTCTCACCTAGGCGATCACCGATTGCTCGACTAATATTCAGCGATTTCTTTAAGTATTCTAATGCTTCTGAATATTGCTCAAGTTGAATAAAAACATTTCCCAGATTTGTCAATGCTTCACTTTCACCTAGGCGATCGCCGATTTCCTTGGCAATAACAAGACTCTGCTGTCCGTAATCAATGGCTGCTTTGTAGTTTCCTAAAGAAAAATAAATTACCCCCAGATTGCCTAAAGCTTGCCCTTCTCTTCGGTAATCTCCTATCTCCTGTGCAATTGCCAAAGATTCCTGCTGGTATTCAACTGATCGATTGTAATCTCCTAAAGCATGGTAAATCATTCCCAGATTCCCCAAAGCTTTCCCCTCACTATAGCGGTCTCCGATTAATCTAGCGATCTCCAAACTCCTCTTCGAGTAATCAATTGCTTGAGAATAATTTCCAAGGCAATCGTAAACTGCCCCCAGATTAGCCAAAGCTGCTCCCTGTCCTTCTAGATTCACTAAAGCAGAACTCTCGATGCTGGGCTCCGATATTTCCCGTGTAAGTGATAAACTCCTTTGAGCAAATTCAATTGCCTGATTATAGTTGGCAATAGATTCGTATGCATTACTCAGACCGTTGCAGAAAATAGCATCTAATCGGGGAGTTAACTTATCGATAATTCTGTTGTATAACTCAATCTGTTCCTGATAGTAACCCCAAGTGTTCAATTGATTGTGTAATTGCTCATTGGTCGGTGTATTGAGTCGAATAAAAAGTATTTTGCTAGCTTTTTCCCAATCTTCCACCTCGCAAAGATGGTGAAATGCTTCTAGGAAGGCTCTAACTTTCTCTAGATTAGATGCATTTGGCTCTGGTTTGTATTTTGTAAGCCAGTTGATAATTGCTCTGTAATGATGTCGTTTCCAACGTGACTGAATAGACTTAATAGCAGATGGCTCAATCCCAAGCTCCGCCAAATCTAAATCATCAGAAGGGGTAATATTACCCATCTTCCTCGTCCAATTGCTTTAACTTTTCCAAGGATACACTACGAATCAAATTATGCTGCCTCAGCTGCAATTTATCCTTTTCAACTACCTCCTCAACTAAATGGCGATCGCGCAGTGCCTCCAATGCTACTAACTGCTCATCCTCATCGTAATCCCAATCCTCTAAATGGGATAACCAAAAATCCTCCGGTACTGGACAGCGATATACTGAACTCCCGCAAAGTAACAAATAAGCAGACTTGACCTCTTCTTCCAAGCGATTAAAAGTGATTTGCAGCCGCGATCGCACTTTCCTTCTCAAATCACGAGTATAGCGGTCTAAGTTCCACTGATCATCAGCTGAAGCAGTTATTCCCTTAGTTTCTACCTCTTCTATAGCTTTTTCTACCTCTTCTATTTCACTGCCATGTTTGTTCCAATAAGCCACCACATTCCCATAAAAAGGTCTACTGCCAATTTCTCCCGCAATTACTCGCAAAGCTAGGGGATGACCCTCATAAGCCGTTCCTATTCGCTCTAAATAAGGTTTATTAGACGAATCTGTATCTACTTCTAACCCCGTTTTATGGAATAATTGCAATCTTTCCTCTTCTTCCAATCCTGTTAAAGGTTGGCAATACCAGAAATTTTGGTAACGAGTTGCTGCTTCTTCTATCTGCTTAGGCAAATCCTGGGAAGTTATGATAATCCGACTTTGGCAAGATTCTGCCGAGAGGAAACTTTGGAAAAATTTCACCCACCAATCATCGGCAAAATCACTCCATCCTTCCTCTTCATTGCCTTGGAGGATTTTCTCCAAAGAATCCATCAGCACCAAAAGGCGATTTTCTCGTAAATGTCTCACCAAACGATACAACAAGCGCTGGGTATCCTTACGGTCATCTGGGGTAAGGGGTTCCCCCCACTTTTCCAACCATCTTGCTGCTACGCTACCAAAATCAGGGGATTGTGCTTCATCATCAAAGTTTTCTTGAAGAAAATTATGCCAGTTCCTCTGTAACCAATCTTCCTTTAACTCCACTGCCAAGCATTCTGCTAAGGCTGTTTTACCAATACCAGTGATGCCCAAGAGAGTCAATACTCGACAAGACCCCTTAATTTTCTCCTGCAATTGGGCAACTAAATTTTCTCGACCTACCCAAACATCATCATAGGCAAAAAAATCTATCCCGGTTTGGGTTGGTGGTGCAGGAGTATCATCGATAATTTCTTCCCAATTAACCCCAACAGCTTGGCAAATGCCCATAAAAGCATCTTGCTGGATAGCTTTTCCTTGCCGAAACCGCTTCAAGGTAGCTACGGAGGTTCCGGCATTATCGCACCAAATCGACGCTGTGGCTCTCCAGCCTTTGCTTCTTCTAGCTTGATCGACGAGATTTAGTCCTTCTTGTGAGGCTTTTAGGGTAACTGCCATTTAACACAGTCAAAATTATTTTTGGGTTCACTTTGGGCTCACTTTCATCTTATCTCATAAACTGAACTGAATCAGAGCTGAATATGATACGCTCAAACCTATCTAGCAACCGTTAGACTCAATATGAGCAGTTTAGAGTAGCTTTCGTATTAACTCTGACGAGAGTAAAATGAGGCGTTAATTCAAATGTGGAGCTAAAAGAATAAACTCCAGCCCCACATCTAACGTCAAGTCAGCAGCTACTGAAGACCAATAAGAACAAGCTGAGCTAGACAGATCAAGCAATACAGAACGCTGGTTGTGTAAGTCGTAGCGTTTAGCATTGAGTTTGCCTTAACCATTTTGTTCTTAGTCCATTTTCTACGCAGGCCGAAATACCTCAGGGTACGTTCAAGCACGTAGATGAAAACCAACAGGTCTTGCAAGAAGAGCTGCTGCATCTCTAAAGGAGGGGGACCTCTCATATATACCTCTCGATAACTAACTAGAGCCAAAAGTTTAACGTTTGGAGGAGTCAGCTCCAAACGTTATATCTTTGTACTCATTTTTCATCCTAGCCTTGGCCTTTGGTCTCAGTTGGTAGTGTAAAGGTTTTGTTACAAAGAACTTTTATTCTTATAAAGTATCCTGTTATACAGCGAGGTTTACCTCAAAAGCGATCGCTCTATTTGGGGAAACTGTTTTTCAATTGCTTCGCGGGCAAAGTTTTGCCATGCCTCATTTCCTACCATTGATACCCCTTCGCCCGTCCCCAATCTAGCCAAGCCTGAATCATTACTTGAGTTCGTCCTCTTGCCTCTGGTGGAACAGGATCTTCACGAGTGATAGACTTTATCGCCCAAAACCAACGCCCTGATTTTTTCTCCAATTCCCTCAGTAATAGCGGTACCGCAGCTTCACCCATACCTATAATTTGCTGGTAGGCAGGATGGAGTACCATTTGATGGGGGTCAGAAAGAAAACGGGTTTCAGCTTTCCATTGTTGCACCAGATGGTTGAAGGTAACTTCCAACTCTTGAGCTGGTTGCTGCTGGAGTTGATGAAGAAAGTTGAGGATGGTAGGAAATTGAGACTCAGAGATTTGTTCTAATTCTTTGATTAAGCGCTCTTTGAAGGTCATGATTGCTCAGGTGTACTATGACACTAGTTTTACCAAATAAATCAATGTGAACCATTTAATTTTAAGGAGATTGAGTGCGATCGCTCGTAGGGTGGGTTTCAATACTGCTCGGATAAGCTCAAATCCCCCTCCCACACTTCCCACACTTCCCACACTCCCCACACTCTCTTAACCGAGCAGTATTGGGGTGGGTATTGACAAAATGTTGGCCAATTCTCGGTTATGAGCCTGTGAGCAATGCCCACCTCTCACAAAAGTTACCCGGTTTCTGAATCAATGCTTTAGCAGTTTCTCCTTGAACTCCTGACACTTTTGCACTAAGGGTATGCCCAACTCTTGGGATAGAGATAAGGCGCGATCAATGCTGCTGAGACACTAGATAAATTGTGGAGTATATGCAAAAAGCGACGAGAAAGCTAAATCACAAAAACAAATAATATTAATTCCGGCTACATTGGTATAATATTCACTCTGGTAGGGGCGCAATGCTTGCGCCTGCCAGTGTCTATATCTTCTAACTAAAAAGCCAAATTATTAATCATTTCCGATACAACCGGAATTGATATAACCAGCGTCTGACTACGCAGGGAATGGGATAAAATTCCACATCGAAAAAAAAGATAACAGACAGTCAGCTTCCCTTGGCTCCTCCTGCTTCCTGCTTAGGCTGTGGGTTTCTGCTTGCAGTACTGCTATCTCCCTTCTGCCCTATTCCCAACATAACGGGGGTGGTTAACCCGGATTGGCCATCAGCAGTATTGGAGTTCATCTGAGCAAGTTGAACAATCGGTGATTTGCTCCACCTTTCCCCCTGTACTAAAGTATGGACTTGCCAATCAGGTGAAGTTTGCAGATAATTTCTGCGGTAATGTCCCCCTCGACTTTCCGTGCGCCAAGCAGCACTTTTGAGGATTAAGTAGGCAATATCAAGCAGATTGAGGGCTTCGGCACAAGTTCGGAGTTGCTGTTGAGCCTTGGCTGAAGTTAATTGCACTGTTTGGTTTGGTGTAAGCTGGAGTAAGCATTGGGTTACTTCTAAAGCAGTTAGTTCACAACGCCAATCACTAACTTGAGCGATCGCTTCCTCCAATGCTTCTTGAGAACGACAAATTCCCGCACTGTGCCACATCAGTTGGGGTAAATTTTGCCGCATAGAACTAATCAATTCCATTTCTGCTTCCCAATCTCTTGACTCAGTGATGACAGAAGCAGGCTCGACTGATGTCCCATTAGGTTCAATTTCTAGCCGTGACAATTCAGCGGCAAAAACTATGCATTCTAGTAAAGAGTTACTCGCTAAACGATTTGCTCCGTGAACCCCAGTACTGGCGGTTTCGCCGATGGCATATAATCCCTTAATAGAAGTTTCACTGTGTACATCAGTAACAATTCCTCCCATCCAGTAATGAGCCGCCGGAGCTACGGGAATCGGTTCAGAAAAGACATCAATACCCCACTGTTGACACACTTTGATGATATTGGGGAAACGGTGGCGAATTTGCTCAGGGGGGATGGGGTGCAAATCTAAGTAGACACAGTAAGGTTCTGGTGCTGTTTGCTCTAAGTGACGAAAAATTGCTCGACTGACGACATCTCTTGGTGCTAGTTCTCCATCAGAATGATAATTGAAGGCAAAACGCTGTCCTCTATAGTCTACTAAATGGGCTCCTTCTCCTCTAACTGCTTCACTAATCAGAAAACGAGGTGCTCCTAGTTTGGTTAGAGCAGTAGGATGAAATTGGAAAAACTCTAAATCCCGGACAATTACTCCGGCACGCCAAGCTAGTGCTACTCCATCTCCGGTACTTACCGTTGGATTCGTGGTTTGGGAAAATACTTGACCGCCACCACCAGTTGCGAGGATAACAGCAGATGCTCTGATCCAGCTAATTTGCTCTTGGTAAAGTATACTAATTCCCTGACAATGACCAGTTAAGTCATTAAGCCACAAGCTCAAAGCAAATGCTGGGGAAATAACTTGGATATTAGGACGGTGCAATACTTGCTCCGTAAGAGTATCAATGATAGCTCTTCCTGTGGTATCGGCAGAATGGAGAACACGGGGACGAGAGTGAGCCGCCTCTAGAGTCATGGCTAGCTTTTCCCCTTGGCGATCGAAGGCTACTCCCATATCTACAAGGGACTCAATTGCAGCAGAGGCATTTTCCACTAAAAACTTTACCGCTTCTGGTTCACAAAGACCAGCACCAGCCTTGAGGGTATCAGCCAAATGTAACTCCGGTGCGTCTGAGGGGTCAATGGCAGCAGCAATTCCTCCTTGCGCCCAGCTACTTGAACCAGTTTTGAGAGTATCTTTGGTAATTAAGCCTACTTGTAAATGAGCAGGTAAGGATAGGGTAGCGTAGAGTCCCGCTGCACCACTACCTACTACCAGAATGTCGAATTGGGAGGGAGTATTTTGCAATTTTGAGGAACTGGAAGGAGAAATTTTAGGGTGTTGCATTATTTTGCCCCATAAGTACGTAACGAAAAAACCTATCCTGCCTTTTTTGCCTGTTCTACCCAGCTATCGAACAGTTCTTGATGGCGTTCAATCCACTCTTCGGCATGGCGACGGATATCTTCTGGACGATCTTCGCCTTCTTTGATGCGTAAGCTTTCAGCACTCATATCCTCAGGAGAAATCTCCATTAATTCAAATAAGTGCTTAGCAGATGGATTAGCTGATAAGAACTGCTGGCTAGCGACAATTCTCATGCGATCAACAGGAAAACCGAGATTTTTTCCTTCTATTGAGGTATCTGCTACCGTTAACTCCCCTTGTGCTTCTGGTAAGTCAGTATTAGGAACTTCTAACCAAACGACATCTTCATCAGGTTTTAATACCGCACCAAGCCAGTAGGGAGTCCAAGTATAGTAGAGAACAGGTTCTCCTTGTCTATAGCGAGTCACCACATCGGCAATAAGAGCTGGGTATTTTCCTTGATCGTGTGTAACATTATCCTGTAGTCCGTAAGCCTCTAGATGATACTCGATAATCCCTTCGCAACCCCAACCAGGATCGCAGCCAACTAAATTTGCTTTACCATCGCCATTGGAGTCAAAGAGTTTGGCAATTTTGGGATCTTTGAGTTGTGCTAGGTTGTTGATTTGATAATCATCAGCCGTTTTCTTGTCAATCTGATATCCTTGCAGCATTCTGGGTATAATTGCCCCAACTCGTTCTAGTTTTTGTTCACCGCCACTTTTTTCAAAAAATCCTTTGTGATTTTTTTCCCAATGGGTGACAGTGTAGTCTAAATCACCATTAGCTATAGCCAAAAGTTTAGCACTATAGTCAAGTGCGCTCACTGGCTCAACCTGATAACCTAGTTGTTTCAAAGCTGTACTGACAATCTCAGCTCGAAAACTTTCTTCCGGGAGACCACCGTGGGCAGGATGCACCTTAACTCCTTCACCGGGCAGAGCTTTTGCCGAGGTTGTTTCTTCAGTACTTGTGGTTGATTGCTTTGGTGGTTGACAGGCAATTACACCGAAAATTAGAGTAGTTGTAATTGCCGACCAAGTTAGATAATTTATTCGGGCAAGCATGATGATATTAATTAAAAGTTACACAATATTGTTTTAATTTTTGATAAAAAGGCAGACAAAGCTCAAGAAGAGGATTTAGTTCGTTGGGAAATTCAAGTTCTTGCTTTTTATTGATAAATCCTGGGGAATTCAGTACTTCACCGTACCACCCACTGGAATAAGGAGAATTTTCTATCCTTAAAAGACTTGATGATTGAGTGTCTTTTTTCCAAGAAAACATTTTTTCAGAGTATGTGATTTCAAGTTTATCACATAAAAAAGGCAATACTTGATGTGGACTATTAACCACATCTTCTGAGTCTATCACTAGAGGTAATTGATCTGTTAATCTGCTAATTTCATTAAACAATTCGTAATGCTGTTTTATCCCAATATGATTTATGGTCATCTTCTTTTTATATGCCTTATGATATGACAAGATGATTTCCTTGGGATGCCTAATCAAGAAAAAATTGTTCAAAGATTTGAGCCAAGTTTTGCCAAACTCAGGTAATACATGCTTAGATTGATGTTTTTGAAAGGAAAAAGATACACCCTTAGGTAATTCACCGGTAATATTGGCAATTATTTTCTCATAATTTGTTTCTAAGTATTGCCCTACTTCTCCTTCTTCACAAGGTTTTTCTAAGCCTTGTTTTACCAGGTAAACTCCAAATAAGGGCTCATCAAATACAATGCATTCATCCAACTGTTCAAAAGCTCTAGCAATTGCTGTTGAACGACTTCGGGGACAGCTCCACATAGCGATATGTTGTTTTTTATTGTACATATTGCATACCAATTAAATCACTGAATTTGATTTTAATTCTATATCCTGTAATATTATAGGCGCTAGCTCAGCACACATATTTCTAATGCTTCTGATGCCACTATTTCCGGTGAACCAAAGACCAAATTTTTTATATATGGCTTCGCCCTCGATCAATCTTCCAACTGGATGAAGGTTTGGCATTGAGAAACCATCACGATTAATCGCTTCATAGCGTTCGTTGACTTCTAGCCCTAAATTTGTTTTCCTATGAGGTGATATATAGCCCCGTTTCTCTAAATTGGTTAGTAGCGCATTCTGATGTACGAGCTCTTCATAAGAGTGCTCCAAACCAGCAGTGTTGATAACTGCATCAACTTTTAACGGCTCTCTATTTTCTTCAAATTCAATGACAACATCTTCGCCTTCCATGTGTATATTTCCTTTAATATGACCCTCCATAACTTGCAGAATTTCTTCCTGTTCTAGAAGTTGGAAAATTTTAGCTGAAGGCTCCTGTAATTCGTTTTGATGTGCATGCAAAACTGTCCAATAATCCTTGATAAATTTGTGGCGCTCTGAATCACTGCTAAGCTTTTCCAAAAGCTCTATTAATACATTGTCAAGTGCAAGAACTACTTGATGTTTGGTGTAGCCGAGGCTCTCTCCTCTCCGAAATTCTTGATTGAGGAGCTGAATCAACTTGTTTGAATCAAAAAATGTATCAACTAGGGTTAAGCATACTTGATTAGAAAGAGTATAATTAACTGATATTTCAGGCTCTTCAGATGGAATATAATTGATTAGTCCTCTGCGGGAAATCATGTAGATTTTGCCAATATCTTGCTGACGGATGGATGCAGAATTTTGAGCATAGTCCAGAGCTGGTTTGATTTTTTCAAAAAATCTGATCGTCATGGCATCCATTGCTGAAAAACCAGAGCCAATAATAGCAATATTTTGATCAACATCGAATGCACTGATTTTTTTTTGATTAACTACTGTCATTGTATTTTCAACAATGCGACTAGGCGACAAATTTTTCGCAAATTTAGGTAAATTTGGTTTGTTGTTACCTGTCGCCAAGATAACTGTATTGGCTCTGTATATAATCCTTTTTTCTTCAAGCTTTAATTGGCTATAAACAAGATAACTACCATCTTTTTGTCGTTCACAATCAACTACCTCTTCTCCACATATGTAGTTAAATTGTATTCTTTTATTAGATGCTGAAGAAATAATTTTTGCTAATGTATGTTCAAGGTATTTGCCGAAAAAGTATCTTGGAGGATAACAATCTGGAGAGTGAGGCCAACCAAATTTAGCCGACCAATCGATGAAGTTGTTTTCATCTGATGCGTCAATAGAACAAGTTTTTGCTGGGTTATTAGTTGTTACGTAGGGAGATTGGTTAATGTTATAAGCCAAACCATTACAGCTATCACTTTTCTCGATTATGAGCAGTTGAAAAGGATAGGATTTAGCATGATCAACTAGTCTTTTCGCCAGAGCTAATGCTGCAAAAGCTCCTCCAGCAAACAGTATAGTATAATGTGATTTGTCGCTTGTTGTATCTTTATTCATAGAGCTGTCAATTGAGCTGCCCTAGCTTGAGCTGCTTGAGCTTGATCAGTTTGCCCTAACTGAGCATGAACTGTTGCCAATGTTCGATAGGTGGCAGGAATATTGCCTCGCTGCTGAACCCGTCCTTCGAGTTGTTCAATTGCTTGGTTAAGATGCCCTGCTTGTACTAATGTGTCTAGATAAGTCTGCTGAAACACATCTCTCTGGGCATGACTTCCACCAATCATTTGCATCCGATCCTGAATTGGCTCAAGTTCCTTCAAGGCTGTTTGATAGTCTCTTTGCCCATGGGCAACTAATCCTCTAGCTGCTGGAACAGTAATCTCTGTCCAAATCTGTCTGACACAAGGCTTAACTTTTGCAGCATGAGTGCTCATGTTCTCATACATCTCCTCAACTTTGTCCTTCCATCCCATCCGTGCCAAAGCATAAATGTAATGTAGATCGAGAAATGGCAGATATTGCTCCTGCATCCGGTTAACAGCATAGCTAGCTGGTTCGTGCCAGCAATCGCCCACATTCACCCCTCGCAATTCGAGACGCCACAGGGTTGAGATCGCTCCAGCCAAATCTTGAGAGTACTCTTTCCAGCGTTTCCATAAATGCTGATCGTAGATGTTAAGTACTTGATCATGCTGTTCGAGATCCAAATAATAGAGAGCTGTATGCCACCAATTATGGGTATAGATAAATGAGCAACAGGTTTCCCAGGTATCGGCATGGCTTTCCATAAATTCAATGCCTTCTTCGAGTCGTCCCTGAGTATCAAACACATGGGCAAGAGCATGGTGAGCAGCAGCATCACCTCTATTCATTGCTATAGCTTGACGAGCAGCATCTTCAGCTTCTGGGAGATAGCCACATTGCTCTAGACCAAACGCCAACATACTATACATATAGGACAAGTCTGTATTGGCAGCAAAGACTTTTTGTGCAATTTCCAGCAGACCTTCAGAGTTGCCTAAATTAAAGTAGTGATACTGACAAATCTTAGCGGAAGCGATATCACGGGGGTATTGTTGGGCAATGGTTTGGTGATGTTGGATGGCTTTGTCGATTTCACCGTTGTACCAAAACTCGATCGCCTGGAAGTAGAGTTGTTCCCGCTCATTTACCTGATGCAGGTTACCAGCTGCTGCATCCAGATAGGGTTTTGCCTTCCTAAAGCCTTCGGGACTTTCTAGGTAAAGCCAATATGCTGCAGCATGAGTATTAGCTATTACACTAGTGGGCTCAGCTTCCACCCCTTGGAATATTTTTGTTCCCTCTATTCCGTAACTTAGTAAAGCCTCAACAAAGATATTGAGGCTGTCTATAACATAAGGGACATTGGTTGTGCTTTCTAAGCCTCTGGCGTCAACTAACATCAAAATAATGCGATCTTCAAATTCTAGATTAGGCGAATTTTAGCATCAACTGCCAGAAGCCCCGCGCTATAACTCGCAAGAGTTGAGCGACGGGAACTGTTACCTTAAAGGCAGTTCTATGCCGGGAAGCCAGAGTAAATCTGTATCGCCAGGTTCATAGCCAACTTGTTTGATCAGGGTTGTCACTTGACCTCGGTGGTGGATTTGATGAGTGAAAAAGTACATTACCATATGCCCCATAGGATAAGCACAATCTCGTTTTTTGATAACGCTGTGAAACTTAAACGGTGCAGCTATCTGTTCTTCAGTGAGACTAGTAATCCAATTGTCAATTTCATCATCAGTGATTCGACGTTCACGCCAAAGGATATCAAAGTCCTGATAAAGTTCCTGCTCTAGGGATTCAAACTCAAACGGTTGCTCTTGAAAGCGAGTTAACCAAATCAGATCTACAAGCAATAGATGGTTGAGAGTTCCGTGAATAGAACGAAAAAAAGCCCCTTTATCTTCTTTACGTATAGAATCGGGTATTTCCTGACAGATGCTGTAGAGTTGCTCGTTCATCGAGCGATTATAGTGGGAAAGATTATGAAAATGGTCAATTGTTTTCATTTTGCTTGCCTTAAACAGTTCCCAATTCTTTTTTTGTTTGCTCGATACTGGACTCCAAATCTTTAATCAGATCTTCAGGCTCTTCAAGTCCGATAGCAAGCCTAATCAGTTTCGAGGAAGCATTTTTGTGCCATTGATAAGTCCAGTGAATCAGAGATTCTACACATCCGTAGGAAACAGCATTTTGAAACAAGCTAACGTGGTTAACTAGAGATTCTGCTTGCTCCTGAGTGTCCATCTCGAAACTGACAACACCCCCTGCTCCCTTCATTTGTTTTTGGGCAATATCACGACCAGGATGACTGGCTAAAGAAGGATAAAATACCTTAAATCCTTGCTTT
Organism: Symploca sp. SIO2E6; assembly: GCA_010672425.1. Classification (GTDB taxonomy): domain Bacteria; phylum Cyanobacteriota; class Cyanobacteriia; order Cyanobacteriales; family Coleofasciculaceae; genus Caldora. Next base: position 14,106 of record JAAHGR010000003.1, on the reverse strand, counting down.
TCTAACCAAGAAGCAATTTGGCTGGCAGTTTCGCATTGTCGCTTTACCCTGACGGAGAGAGTTCTGAGACTGCGCAGCAACAGCCATGTTTCCAAATTACCAAGAATATTGCCGTATATGTCACGTTCGTTTCTTAGCACTCCAGCAAGTTCTGCATCGGGAACTACTAAACAACCGCTGAGAATATCTGCATGACCAGAAATATATTTAGAAGAAGAATGCAGGCAAAAATCAGCTCCCCATTGGAGAGGATTTTGTAGTATTGGGGTTGCCATAGTATTGTTGACTAGAACTTGTGCGCCCTGACTATGGGCTTTGTCAGCATAGTAAGCAATGTCCTCAATTTCACAATCCGGATTTTTGGGTGTTTCTAGCCAAACGAGATCCCCCTGGCGAAATTCTTCTTCAAGGGAGATTAATTCAAGGTGTTGTATGCCAAAAAGTTCATAGGTGCCAAAATAACCCCGATTGATGGCTATTCGCTTAGGGCACAAGTGATCTAGTACAGCCTTGGAAGCGGCTTGTCCCGAAGAGTAGACTATAGCATGACCCCCCTCTAAGGCTCCCAAAACATTTTCTAGTCTTTGTCTTGTTGGTTGGTCTCTCCTGTTGTAGACAAGATTTTCTTCATGGTTCAGCAGAAAAGCAAGTCCCATATGTATAGGAGGTGCAATATCCGAACAAGTTTCCATGCCCTGATCAGCATGAATGGCAAGAGTAGAAGGGTGTAAAGATGCATCAAAAGACATAATATAAACCAATCTTCAACATTAACATGGGCAAACATTTCTGAGCTGTAAACTTAAGAAATATTTGCTTCACTTAGCCAGAGAGAAAAAAAACTATCAAGCCAGTTTTCTACAAGGGTTGCATACTGTAAATGTTTTTCCATCTGCTCATCCCATAATTGCGCCCCAGGTAATTGTAATGCTTTGTTTATTTCTGGATCTTTGTTTTGAACCCATTTATCCAAAACCGTTTGGCTCATTTCTGGATGAAATTGTACACCATAGGCGCTGTTACCATAACGAAATGCCTGATTTTCAAAAATATTACCTGATGCTAATTTAACCGCATCTAAAGGTAGCTCAAAACCCTCCAAATTCCAGTGATAAAAATGCAACGGAGAGTCAAAATATTGATTGCCAGAGGATGTTGGCATAATCTGGTGATAGCCAATTTCTGCTTTACCTTGAGGATGTGGTGCTACTTTTGCACCTAAAACCTTCGCTAAAAGTTGAGCACCAAGACAAATACCAAGAAAAGGTTTACCTGAACCTAGAACTGTGGAAATCCAATCTAATTCTGTACGAAGAAATGGTAAAGTTTCGCTGTCGTTAACGCTCATCGCGCCACCAAAAACTATGGCAGCTTCATAGTTATCCATTGTGGTGGGAAGCAAAGTTCCCTCACTCGGAATCCGGATCTCAAGTTGATAACCACGTTGTTGCAACAGATACCCCACTGGACCAGGATTAGTAGTAGATTGGTGAAAGACAAAAAGAATCTTTTGGTTCATTATTTCTTCTCTGGGTTCAGGTAAACCCTGTGAACTACCCACACTCCCCTAACGGGTGAGTGTTGGCTTCCAGCTTTACAGAAGATTGCCGCATCTTGGATTTACGTCCGCGAGTTGGTCTTACATCCTCTCCACTGGCGTTAGCCTCCCCCGTCCCAGAGGAGGACAGCAGTCTAATACCTTCAGCCCTTATATTCTGTGCTGCGTTCCCATCTCTATCATGGTGGGTTCCACAACTTGGGCAAGTCCAAGTTCTAACCTCTAACGGTAATTCTTCTATTTGATAATGACAGTTAGAGCACAGTTTGGAACTAGGGAACCATCTATCTATTTCTATGAGTACTTTTCCCTCTTTTTCTAATTTATAGGAGAGGAAGTTTACAAAGGTTCCCCATGAGGTATCAGATATAGATGCAGCTAGTTTGTGGTTACTAACCATGCCCTTGACATTGAGATTTTCAACTACCACAACTTGATGGTTATCAACTATCTTTCTAGATAGCTTGTGTAAGTAGTCTTGGCGGACATTGCTTACCCGTTCGTATACCCTAGCTGTAATCTTGTTAGCTTTATTTTTTCGGTTGCTGCCTTTTTGCTTACGGGCTGCAATCCGTTGTTTTACGGCTAATCTTTTTTGATACTTGTACAGGTGTTTAGGATTGGTGTATTTAGAAGTTTTATCACCATCGTAGGTAATTGCAAAATCTTTAATTCCTAAATCAATTCCTATCACCTTACCCTCTGTACTTGATGTTGGATTATCCCCATCGTATTCCATCAACACAGAGGCATAATATTTACCCGATGGGCATTTGCTAACCGTGACTGTTTTGATAGTTCCATCAAGGGGTCGGTGGATTTTAGCTTTCACTATTCCCACAAACCCTGGGAATTTTAAACAATTGTCAACTTGTTTTACCTTCTGCGGATACTGGATTGACTGCCGATGACGATAAGATTTGAATCTAGGGTATTTTGCTCTACCCTCAAAAAAATTCTGATAAGCACGACTAAGATTGAGACTTACAGACTGTAAAACCTGTGAGTGACAATCCTTGAGCCATTCAGTCTCTTGATTTTTTTTGAGTGCTGGCAACATTGAATTTAGTCCAGATTGAGACAAGCTTTTACCAGTTGTTTTATAGGTTTCAATGCATTGACTTAGCCCATAATTCCACCACCAACGCGCACAACCAAAATGCTGTGCAAGTATCTGTTTTTGTTGCAGAGTGGGGTACAACCTTACTTTCACCGCTTGTCTCTTCACCGTGACTTCTCCTAATTATCGACCTGTTAGTATTATATACTATTTGCAGTAACAATCCCACCGGAAGATTGTAAAAATATTCGCTGTCCTTTCAGGACGCAAAAATTTTTACCGCCTTATATCCCGCCGCTTCCCTATCGGGTAAGCGGGGGACTTACGGCTAAAAAGTTAACTAGGAAATGACAGCAACAGGTTCGTTTTGGATTGCTAGTGTCTTTAACTCATCAATAATTTTCTCCACCATCGCCTTAGTACCAACTTTGTGGTAACTAGAATTACTACGGTGTATATCGGGTGTGCGGTAACCAGCAGCTAGGGCTCTTCTCACAGCCAATTCCAGAGATTTACCGGCTTCTGGGAGATGGCAATGATATTTTAAGCACATAGCTACAGCATGAACCATGGCAATGGGATTCACAATATCTTTATCAGCAATGGGTGTCACGGTTCCATGCACTGTTTGGAAAGAAGAGAAACCATCGGCGGAGAAGTTTGCAGAACAAGCGATGGAAGGCTCACCGTGAACCATCCAAATAATATCGTCCATCATGTAGTCCATGAATAATTCCGGACCAACAATCACGTTATATTTTTTCATGGGTAGATCGTAGGAACCATATTCGCTGCCAGCGTTATTATGTGTTCTGATATAATGACCAATATCTTCGATACAAGGCTCCATACGGCAGTAATTGACGGTGGAATAAGCGGCAGCTTTTTCAGCAAATACCTGCTCCCACAATGCTCCAACTGTTCCTAGTTTCCTGGTGGGCATTGCTAAAGTTAAGCAACCATCCGCTGCTAACTCGAAGGAATAGTCAGCTAATTGCTCCACATCGGCTTTCTTGTAAGTTACTTGTGCGATCGCATTTCCCTGGTGATCATATTCCCCATCACAGTGAAACATACCAAAGGTATTCTGCCTCACTAAAAGCATTTCTAAACCATCCAGTGCCTGAGCAGAAAATCTGGTTAAATCAGCGAGTTCAGGAATTCCCTTGACTGGGTTGATTTTGTAGGTATGCTTAACTTGCTCCCGTGCTTTGTAAAGTACTGGTGCTTGTACGGCTCCCCGTAGGATACATCCACCGCAATCCTTCACCTGCTCGTAGAAGTTGCACATGGCATCAAAAAAAGGCTCGTGCCACTCCTCTATCTCGGCGGCAGTTCTCCATTTCTCGTCATCAAAGCGCAAAAACTCAAATTTTACATTGTAGAGATCTTCTATAGCACTGAAGCAGGGAAGTACCTTCTCAATTAATTCAGAACCGGTTCCACCACCGCCCATCAAACCAATCAGTTTGCTTGAAGTCATTTACTACTACTATCTCCTTGATCTTGTGATAACAATACACACCCTACTCTGTACATGCTAGATACTTAAACTCAAAATGTGCTGCACATCTTCAATGCCAATATCCTGATGTTCTCCTAGAGCAATAAAACCATGTTTTTGCAAACGTTCCAGAATCGGCTGTATGCAAGTAGAATCCAGTTCATAATCTGTGAGATGAGTAGCCACACCAACGGACTCAAAAAAGTTGCGAGTTGCTAAAATGGCCTGAGTGATACGGGATTCCTCATCACCTTGGCTAATCCCCCAAACTCTCTGAGCATACTGCAACAATTTAACATGCTTGGTATCACGCTTGTACGTAAGTAAGCTAGGTAGCACAACTGCTAGAGTTTCCGCATGAGCCAGTCCATATAAAGCTGTCAATTCATGAGCAATCATGTGAGTCGCCCAATCTTGAGGAACACCAGCTCCAATCAATTCGTTGTCTGCTAGCGTACTGCACCACATAAAATTTGCCCTTGCTTGATAATCACTAGGAGCCGCTAAGGTTTTCGGTCCTTCTGCAATCAATGTGAGCAGAATTGCTTCCGCCATGCGATCCTGAAGGGGAGCATTGACTGGATAGGTTAAGTATTGTTCGAGGGTATGACAGAAGGAGTCAACAATGCCGTTACTGACTTGATTTAAGGGAAGGGAAAAAGTAACGCTTGGATCGAGGACAGCAAAACGAGGAAACACTAACTCACTTCTAGTCTGTAGTTTTTCCTGGGTAGCTCGTCTGCTGATTACAAAATAAGGGTTCATTTCTGAACCAGTAGCTGGCAAAGTTAATACTACTCCTAGTGGTAGAGCTTGAGCTATTGAAGCATTTTCATTCAAGATGTCCCAAGGATCTCCGCTAAATGGAACTGCTGTGGCAATAAACTTGGTGGCATCAATCACAGAACCACCACCTACTGCTAACAGATAAGTGATATTTTCTGTCCGGGCTAAGTTAATAGCATCCAAAAGTATTTCCAACTCAGGGTTAGGTGTAATACCACCGAACTCAAATACTGTATGCTTAGCAAGGGCAGCCTTAACCTGTTCATAAACCCCGTTGGTTTTGATGCTTCCGCCACCATAGGTGATTAAAGTTTTGGCATTGGGAGGAATTTCTTCAGCAATAGCAGCAATTCTCCCTTGACCAAATAGAACCTTAACAGGGTTGTAGAAGTCAAAGCTATCCATATTTTTCTGTTTCAACTCAATATTTTCACATTTTTTCAGAAAGCAATATTTCAGAAGCAATAAGCGCCCCTCGTTCCGCCATCGTGTACAAACCGATATGATGAGTCACTTTTTGGGGATGAATAGCTGTTTTTGGTAAACCAAATTTAGCTACCATTTCTGGGGTCATATCGTAAGTAGCACAGCCTTCTGTATAGACGACAAGATCTTGTAAGGTTGGTACTAAATCGTGATTGCGTGCCGATATCATGGTGACAACAAAATCCATCACGCAGATATCGGTGCAGATTCCCACCACTACTAAGGCTTCTAGTTTATTTTGGTTAACCCATTGTACTAAAGTATTATTGCCAGTGTCTGGTGCGATCGCACCAATAAAACCATTGATACAGTCTTTTTCGATTAAGGTGGTATGGGGATTATGCTCTAGCCATTCCAGTTGCGGAACTAGTTTTTCTTCCCCTGTTCCCTGCTCACAATGATGAGGATATGGTGGTTCTGGTTTACCTGGTTCGTGGGTATCCAAAAATGCCAATACTGGTAAACCTCTAGCGGTAAAAGTTTGAGCTAAACGGTTCGTCTCTGCCACCATTGTCTCTATTTGTTCGTTGGGTTCTGCTGGTGCTAAAGAACCGTGTCCAACAGTGCAGAAGCCGTTAATTACATCTACAATAACTAAACCTGTCGAGCGATCGCCTACAGTATAAGGCTGGGGCTCAATGGGTAAGGCAGCTTCAATGGCGGCTAAGATGGAATCGGGAGTGGCTAAAGTAGTTATCATTGCTCTTTGTTGGTTATTCAATCTAACGTTAGCAATACCAACTTATGTACTATTTTTATATATAGGCGTACACTAAGGCTATCATAAAATAATACTATCAAAAAATAATGGTAAATGCAACTAATATCATATCCGGTTGAATACTTACACTTTGGTGGCAATAAGGCTCCAGGGCAGAGGGCAGAAGACTCCAAAGGAAGAAAGAAGGTTGCAAGATAGAAAGGAAAAATGGCAGCAAGTAAGCTGTAGCTATTTACCCCGCATTCCGCACCCCCTACTGTCACAATCGGTTTTTTCGTAATTTATCCCTGTTCGAGGTAAGTATTCTGGGAACCTCCTGCACAACCAGCTAATGGTTAATCAAAGGAGCACAGAGGTGTTTATTATAGTTGAGGGAAGTGTTGGAGACAAAACCGGAATTACAATGGTGTAATGCGATAGCCCGTTCAAGGGCTTGGTTGGGGGAGCAGTGGACAATTTAAGAAGAACCATCGTTTCGGAGTTACAAAAAACGATTGATTCTCTTAAGAAGAGCTTACTAGATATTTCTTTCGATTCCGAGCAAGAAGATATCTAAGTTGGGGAACTTATTCGCGAGTTTTAATCGCGAATAAGTTCCCCCTTTTTTCCAAAATGGGATGCTCCCCAATTATCAGCCCTCGATTGCAACAGTCCAAGGCTTTCTCAAAACTATTCTGGGAGTAGTAAGCGTTACTGAGTTTGAGGAGTAACTGTGCTTCTTGGCAGAGATCTTGGCTGATATGGGCTTGATTTAGTTCCAAAAACAGAGACAGTGTTTCTTGGTAATTATCTTCTGACATTCTCATTATTCTTGATTTCTTCCATATTAGTTCTCAAACAACAGCTCTCTTAACTTAGCCACTTCTTGATCATTCCCTTCTTGTTCAATTACTTGTAACTTATCCTCTAGTAAGTCAGCGTATACATCTATACCAATTTCCCATGCTATATTACTGAGAATTAGCATGGCTGTTTCTTGGTGAGGAGAATTCAGGCAGTTAAAGAGATACAAGCTGCGCATAAGTAGTAACACAGCTTGGTCAAATTCTTTGAGCAATCGGTAAGCATCTCCCAAGTTGAAAATTGCCGTAGCTGAAGCAAAATGATCACTAATGCTGATGCTGATTCCTAGACTTTGTTTATGATGTTCAATGCCATCCTCGTATTTCTCCAGAGAAACGTAAGTATTGCCTAGGTTGGTTAAGGTAGCTGCTTCACCTTCTTGATCTCCAAGCTGTCTGGCAAGGACTAACTTTTGCTGATGATATTCAACTGCCCTATCGTATTGCCCTAAAGCGTGGTGATCAGAACCTAAGTTCCCTAAAGCCTTTTCCACTCCCTCCAAGTAACCAATTTCACGAGATAGTTCTAGCTGCTGCTGGTGGTAATTCACTGCTGTTGAGTAGTCTTGCAAAGCATAGTAAACATTACCCAAACTACCTAGAGTAATCGCTTCATCTGTTGTGTTTGCCACTGCACCAGCCATCAATAAGCTTTGCTGAAAATGGTCTAAAGCTTGTTGGTAATCTCCCAACAAGTAGTAAATTACTCCTAGATTTTCTAGAGCATTTCTCAAGCCTTCCCGGTCATCAATTTCTTGGGCAACTTCTAAATGTTGTACGTGAAATTGGATTGCTTGGGCAAAATCTCCTGTAAGTCGGCAGACAAGACCTAAGTTCCCAAGAACTTTACCCTCACCTTGATGATCAGATATCTCACGAGCAACGGCTAAAGATTGCTGGTAATATTGGGTAGCTTGGGGATACTGTCCTAAAAAAGCATAAATATTGCCTAGATTACACAGAGCATTGCCTACACTGTCTTGAGCGCCAAGATCTCTAGCAAGTTCTAATTGTTGCTGATGATAATTAATGGCTTTTTGATTATTGCCGAGGTGACGGTAAGCAAGACCCAAGCCATTTAAGCAGAGAGTATCTAGTTCAGCATCTACTTTGCCAAATATTCTCTGATAGAGTTCTATCTGTTGGGGATAGTAACCCAGAATACCTAGCTGGTTATGTAATTCTTCTAGAGAAGAAGTTTCCTCAGAACTATCCGTCGTATTGAGAGTAACTTTTACCATTGCACCTCCTCCAAGTATTTCAGCGGCTTTGTCCCAAGCTTCTACTTCACAGAGGTGGTGAAAGGCTTCTAAGCAGCCCCGTATTTGTACTATCGTTGGAGTATCTGGCCCCGGTTGATAGTATTTCAGCCAGTTGATAACTGCTCTGTAATGGCGGCGTTTACTGCGAGGATTGACCGATTTAATTTCTGCTGGATTGATACCTAGCTTTGCCAAAACTGAATCACTAGAGGGGACAATATCTCCTGGCTCTTGCTTGTGCTTAGGTATAACATTACTCATTAGTTTCTAGTTTATCTATTAATTCTGGATAATCTCCAACATCTGGCATTTCTAATTCATTAGCCGTTTGCCATGCTTGCTCTGCAAATTTTCGAGCATTATTTTTATCTTTCAATTTCAAGTAAACTTCTGCTAAGTTATATAAGGTTATTGCTTCAACATAGCGGTCTCCAGTTTTTTGGGTAATAGCTAAAGACGCTTCTAGATGTTCGATAGCTTCTAAATATTGTTTGCTTTGACTTATTGTTGTTCCTAAATTACATAAGGCTTCTCCTTCCCCTGTAAGATAACCAATTTCTCTAGCAATTTCTATGCTTTTTCGATACAATTCTATAGCTTTATGTACATTACCTAAAGCCTCATAAGCATTCCCTAAATTATTGAATGCTGTTGTTTCTCCTCTACGATCTCCTAATTGCTGCGAAATCAATAAGTGTTGTTTTGCATAATCTAACGCTTTTTCATATTCTTCCATGAAATAATAAGTATTACCAATATTACCTAACGCATTAGCTTCATCACGCCGACTACCAATTTCACGAGCAATTTTTAAGTGAAGTGAATGATATTCAATGGCTGTTGAATATTCTCCCATAGAAAAGTAGGCAAGACCTAAATTTCCTAATCTATTACCTTCTCCTTCGCGATCTTTTATTTCTCTAGCTATTTTTAAAGCCTGATTTTGATATTGGATTACTTGTTTATAATTGCCAAGAGAAAAGTGAGCAAGACCTAAATTAGCTAGAGCATTTCCTTCTAACCAAGGTGAGCTTATTTCTCGTGCTATTTCTAACTGTCTTTGATGGTGGTAAATAGCTTGATGATAATCACCTAAATCATCATAAACATTACCTAAATTCCCCCAGGCATTAGCTTCTTCTTCTATATCTTCAATAATAGTGACTATTTCTAAATGTTGCTTATGATGTTTGATCGCTTCAGGATAATTACACAAATTACGATAAGTACACCCTAGTCCACAGAGAGCCTTTCCTTCTCCTTTTATATCATAAATTTCTCGACTTATATTTAATGCTTGCTTATGACATTCAAGTGCTTTGTTATAATCTCCTAAAGAGTCATATATATTACCAAGAGTTCCCAAAGTATTACTCTGATTTTGCCGATCATTTGTTTCTTTTGCTAAAGATAACGCTGTTTGACAACATTCAATGGCTTTAGGATAATCATTTACAAATAAGTAAATGTTTCCTATGTTGTTCCAAGTGATTCCTTCACTTTGGCGATCATTATTATTTTTGGTTATTTTTAGATCCCTGTTGTAGCATTCTAGAGAACTTGAAAAGTTGCTTAAAGCATTATAAGCATTTCCTATAGTGTTCAGACAAATACTAGTAGTATTGGTATCTAATCTATCCAAAAGATTACTACAACAATTAATCTGTTGAGAATAATAACCCCAGCTACCTAACTGTACAAGTAATTCTTCCAAGTTTGGTGTATTCAGTTGAATCGAAAGAATAATTTTACTTCTTTTCCAATCTTCAGCTTCACACAGATGGAAAAATACCTCCAATAAACCCTTGACTTTGTCAAGACTTGAAGCATCTGCATTGGTCTCATATTTCGTCAGCCAATTAACTACTGCTCGATATTGACTTCTTTTGCTACGGGGTTTAATTGACTTTATTTGAGTTGAATTGATACCAATTTTCTCCAAAATAGATTTACTATCAGGTACTATAGGTATAAGATCTAGCACTTTGTCATTAGATTGACTTTCTCTCTCTAGACCTGCTATTTTTTCCTGAAATTCTGAGATTATTTCGCTATAGTTACTACTTATTTCTGTATTAGCAAATTCTTCAGAATTTTTAGGTTTTTCTGTAATTTCCAAACATTGCTGATAACATTTAATCGCCTTACTACTTATATCTAAAATAGAATAAAAATCTCCTAAACTGGAAAGAGCGTTAAATTCCATCAAAGGGTCTTGGAGTTTCTTGGCGATCGCTAAACTTTGTTCGTAGTAATTCCTGGCTTGATAATCCTGAAGAGTTTCGTAGGTTAATCCTAAATTTAGCAGCACTTCTCCTTGTCCTTGATAATCTTCTATTTTTTCTCTAATAATCAAGCTTTTTTGAAAATAATCAAGGGCAGTGTCATAATCTTCTAATGTATAATAAGCTTCTCCTAAGTCTTCTAAATATTCTCCTTGTGCTGGTAAATCTTCAAGTTTTTCTGAAATAGCTAAACTTTGCTGAAAACATTCAATAGCATTAAGAGGTTGCTCTAAATCGTTATAAAGTGTTCCTAGATAAGCTAATGCCGCTTCTTCTCCTGGGTAATCTTCGATTTGCTGTGCTATTTCTTTGCTTTGTTCATAGTATTGAATAGCACTATCATATTTTTCTGCAATTGCATTAATCATTGCTATACTTCTGAGTACGCGACTTTCCCAAAAAAGGTCTTGAAATTGTCGTGCAATTTTTAGACTTTCTTGGTAATATGCCATCGCTTGCTCATAATCACCTTGACGATGATAAATTGCTCCTAATATTTCCAAGTTATTTTCCTGACCGCGAGGATAACTAATGTCCTTGGCAATGGTTAAACTTTCTTCTAAATATTGAACAGATTGAATATTATTCCCTAATAAAAAATAAGCACTGCCTAAACTTGCCAAAGCTGATTCCTCACTATGCCGGGAACTAATTTTTCTAGCAATTGATAAACTTTTTTGATAGTAATTAATAGCTTGTTCCGCATTTTCTTGAAGTAAGTAAATTTTTCCTAGACCTGCTAAGCTTTGACATTCTTCTTGGTCATCGTGTATTTCTTGAGCAATTTTTAATGATCGTTCTAAATAAGAACTTGCTTGTTGATAGTTAATTAAGTCAAAATATGCTTCTCCAATACTTCTTAAACATCCTGCTATCAATTGATTATCTGTGATTTTTTCAGCAACTCTCAGACTATTTTGATAATATTCAAGAGCCTTGCTTGAATTTCCAGTACCTTTATAAAAGTTCCCTATATTTCCCAAGGATTGACTTTCTAGTGATAGATCTCCTATATGTTGAGCAATATTTAAGCTCTGTTGATAATTATTAATTGCTTTGGTAAAATCCCCCATAATTAGATATGCATTTCCACTATTGTTTAAAATAATTGCATCAATTTTAGAATCAATTTTATAGATGATTTTCCTGTATAATGTCAGGGGTATTTGATAGTATCCCCAAGTATAAAGTTGATTATGTAATTGTTCTTTTGTTGGGGTCTTTAATATAGTAAATAATATTTCACTTGCTTGTTTGAAAGAGTTTATTTCACATAGATGATAAAACACTTCCATCAAACCTTTAACTTTTTCTAAATTAGAAGCATCTGGATGAGGTTTATATTTCGTCAGCCAATTAATAACCGCACGAGAGGAAGAACGCTTAATCCCTCGTTTCATGGCTTTTACTGCGATTGTATCTATACCTAGTTTTTTTAAAACAGATTCACCAGAAGGCGTAATACTACTCATCTTCCTCGTCCTTATCCAATTGTTTCAACCTTTCCAGGGATACACTGCGAATCAAATTATGCTGCCTAAGCTTCAATTGATCCTTCTCCACTACCTCCTCAACCAAATAGCGATCGCGCAGTGCCTCCAATGCCACCAATTGCTCATCTTCATCATCATAATCCCAATCCTCTAAATGGGATAACCAAAAATCCTCCTGTACTGGACAGCGATATACTGAACCCTCGCAAAGTAACAAATAAGCAGACTTGACATCTTTTTCCAAGCGATTAAAAGTTATTTGCAGCCGCGAGCGCACTTTTCTTCTCAAATCACGAGTATATCGGTCTAACTTCCACTGGTCATCAGCTGAAGCAGTAATTCCCTTAGTTTCTGCCTCTTCTATGGCTTTTTCTACCTCTTCTATTTCATTACCATGTTTGTTCCAATAAGCCACCACATTCCCATAAAAGGGTCTGCTGCCAATTTCTCCGGCAATTACCCGCAAAGCTAGGGGATGTCCCTCATAAGCAGTCCCTATTCGCTCCAAATAAGGTTTATTGGACGAATCTGTATCTACTTCTAACCCCGTTTTCTCGAACAACTGCATTCGTTCCTCTTCTTCCAAGCCTATTAAAGGTTGGCAATACCAGAAATTTTGGTAGCGAGTTGCTGCCTCTTCTATCTGCTTGGGTAAATCCTGGGAAGTCATGATAATCCGACTTTGGCAAGATTCTGCGGAGAACAAACTTTGGAAAAACTTTACCCACCACTCATCGGTAAAATCACTCCATCCCTCCTCTTCATTACCTTGGAGGATTTTCTCCAAAGAATCCATCAGCACCAAACGGCGGTTTTCTCGCAAATGTCTCACCAAACGATACAACAAGCGCTGGGTATCCTTACGGTCATCCGGGGTAATGGGTTCTCCCCACTTCTCTAACCATCTTGCTGCTACGCTGCCAAAGTCAGAGGATTGCGCTTCGTCATCAAAGTTTTCTTGAAGAAAATTATGCCAATTCCCCTGTAACCAATTGTCCTTTAACTCCACTGCCAAGCATTCTGCTAAGGCTGTTTTACCTATACCAGTAATACCTAAGAGAATTAAAGCTCGACAAGACCCCTCAATTTTCTCCTGCAATTGGGCAACTAAATTTTCTCGACCTACCCAAACATCATCATAGGCAAAAAAATCTATTCCTGTTTGGGTTGGTGGTGCAGGAGTATCATCAATAATTTCTTCCCAATTAACCCCAACAGCTTGGCAAATGCCCAGAAAAGCATCTTGTTGTATAGCTTTCCCTTGCCGAAACCGCTTCAAGGTAGCTACCGAGGTTCCAGCAGTATCACACCAAATCGATGCTGTGGCTCTCCAGCCTTTTCTTCTTCTAGCTGAATCTACGAGATTTAGTCCTTCTGGTGAGGCTTTTAGGGTAACTGCCATGTTTGCTTAGCAGATGAATTCTCTATATAGGATCAATTCTGGCTCACTTTCAGGGAATTCAACAACCTTGAACTGAATCAGAGCTGAATATGATTCCCTAAAACCTAGATACAGTAAGCATTATGGGAGATAAATCACCTGTAGTAAACAAGGATTTAAGATGAACAACAGCACCAATAAAAACTCCACTGCTGCACTGATGGTGGTACAAATATTAGGAGTTACTACCTTAGCGATAATCACTGCTCTTAATCAAAGCCCTATCATCGGAGCGTTAACTGCTATAGTGGGAGGAGTCCCCATTATCGTTGAAGAGAAACGCGATCGTCGCTATAAGCAGCTTGACGAAAGGGTTAAAAATTTAGAAATTAAGGAATAGACTGACCTAGCCTCTGTAGTACTAATACCAAATCCCCCAATTCAGAAATTCCTCGAAGGTCAAAGATTTTTGGACGATCGCAACCATTGTCTTTTTCGCATACAAAAATGGTATTTGTAGGGGCGCACTGCGTGCGCCCATACTGCGTGCGCCCATACTGCGTGCGCCCATACTGCGTGCGCCCATACTGCGTGCGCCCATACTGCCTACGCCCATACTGCCTACGCCCATACTGCGTGCGCCCATACTGCCTACGCCCATACTGCCTGCGCTCATACTGCCTGCGCCCATACTGCCTGCGCCCATACTGCGTGCGCCCATACTGCCA
>JAAHGR010000299.1 GCA_010672425.1 Symploca sp. SIO2E6 | reverse complement strand
ATTGGGAATTGGGAATTGGGAATTGGGAATTGGGAATTGGGAATTGGGAATTGGGAATTGGGAATTGGGAATTGGGAATTGGGAATTGGGAATTGGGAATTGGGAATTGGGAATTGGGAATTGGGGAATTGGGAATTGGGAATTGGGAATTGGGAATTGGGAATTGGGAATTGGGAATTGGGGATAGACCACACTCAATCTTCCCCTTTCCCTTAACATTGGGTTTAATCTGTAAAACTACGCCCCTTGATCGTTGTTAGTGCCATCGCATCTGGTGCTACTTTTTCTGAATAGTAACCAGCGGCTTGCTTCGCAGCGATTTCCACTTGAGCATCAGCAGGAATCAACTCATCGGGAATGGCAATACGCTGGACTATTTTAATGCCAGAGTTGACGATCGCATTGTATTTCATATCGCTCATGGAGACAAAGCGATCAATCCGCCTGATTCCCAGCCAATGGAGGACATCCGGCATCAGTTCCTGGAACCGCATATCCTGCACACCAGCTACACATTCGGTGCGGGAGAAATAGGCACTGGCGGAATCTCCTCCTTCCTGACGTTTACGGGCATTGTATACTAGGAATTTGGTTACCTCACCTAAGGCACGACCCTCTTTACGGAAGTAGACAATAACACCAGCACCTCCAGCTTGGGCTGTTTCGACACAAACTTCGATACCATGTACTAGATAAGGACGACAGGTACAAATATCAGAACCAAAGACATCGGAACCGTTGCATTCGTCATGTACCCGCACCGCGAGTTGCCGCTTCGGGTCAGTAATTGCTTCGATATCCCCAATCAGATAAACGGTGATACTGCCAATAGGGGGTAAGAAGACTTGTAAATCTGGGCGGGTGACCAATTCGGGAAACATGCCTCCTGTTTGCTGAAACAATGCACGGCGCAAGTCACCTTCCCTCACATTGAGGCGCTTGGCAATTCCTCTTAGATACCAAACTGGCTCAATTGCCACTTTAGTTACCACTAAACTGCCGCCACTCTTAACAATTTTACCATCTACCGCTAAGCGCCCCTTAGCTACAGCTTCCTGTAGTTCTGGCATTTGGATATGAGCTTTCGTGACAGCAATCGTCGGTCTAATGTCGTATCCCTGTTGATACATGTCAGCGTAAACGTCACCTACCATTGCACCAAAAGGATCCAGGGAAACGATTTGTTCAGGATCAGACCAACTGGGGTAAGGACCAATCGGAACTATGGGCGCTGTGTTGGTCAAATCTGCACGGTGATTCGGTTTCAGTGAGCCACTGGCAACTGCTAGAGCACGGTAAACTGAATAAGAACCCGAGTGAGTGCCAATAACATTGCGATGGGTTGGATTAGTCAAACTACCAACGATTGGTCCGCGTTTGAGGGGATCCGTTTCTCCCCAGCAAATCAGTGGGGGTTTCTCACCAGAATAACTAGGATGAGATGTTAAAACGATATGCTTGCGTTTAGAGAAGGTTTTCGGTTGTGTGGATAAAGTTTTCGGTTGTTGCATAGTAATTTCCAAGTCGGATGCACCCTGAATCGCCGATGTTGGTTGAGTCCAACTCGGTAAATTGCATTGGTTTTAAGTGAAATAGTCTTTGATCATAGCTACCAAATTTTCCTGATTGATATATCTTTGGGATGAATATTCCAGACTCTATGGTTTATAGGGTTGTCACCTTCTTCCCCCAAAGCTCCATTTATGTTAGATTAGCAGTGCATTACACTGAGGACAGGACTTGCATGACTGATCATGCCAGGTGAGTTTCTCTTAATTTAAACTTAATTTTTTCTCAAAACCTTCTTAATTAGGGCTTGCTGCATGGTAGCGTTACTAGTATGAAAAAAGTAATTCTGAAACTGCTGACAGCAGGCATCAAAAATAATGCTGCTCAACCAACTGAAGAACTTACTTTAGAACGTGCGATCGCTCAAGTGGATCTGGTTTTTGGTCGCGATCGCATGTTAAAAGAACATGATGCTGATGTGACTGTTCCTTACTATACCCAGAGCGAGTTAGGCTATCGTCTCTATCATTCTGGTGAAGATGCTATTCACATGGCATTAAATTTTGATGGTGTTTTTGACGCTGATGGCTACCAAGCTCAACCTCGAATGGTTGCTCAACAAGTGGATAAGTTGGGAGCCAAGAAAGTTTTAGAAGTGGGTTGCGGCAAAGGATTTAATAGTCGCTTTTTAGCTCAGCAGTATCCTAACTCTCAATTTGTTGGCATCGATTTAACACCCCACCATATTGCCCTAGCTAATCGCAACGTCAGGAATTTAACCAACCTAACTTTTAAAGTTGGGGACTTTAATAGCTTAGATTTCCCCTCACAATCCTTCGATCTAGTGTTTGCCTGCGAATGTTTGTGTCACTCAGAGCAACTCCCCATCACTTTGGCTGAAATTTGCCGCCTCCTTCGTCCCGGGGGGAAATTGGTTATTTTTGATGGTTATCGTCAAGCCAAACTAGAAAAGTTTTCTCCCGAAATGCAAACGATAACTAAACTGACTGAAGTTAGTATGGCAGTAAGACAAGGTTTCTTTGCAGTGGAAGATTTCATTGAGGCTGCCCAAAATATGGGCTTTGCTGTGGAAACAAAAGAAGACTTAACCTTCGCCATGCAACCAACCATTTCCCGCTTGCAACGGCTGTCGCAACTGTTTTTTCACTCTTACTGGCGTGCCAAACTTTTTACTTGGTTACTACCTACATACCTAGTCAGAAATGCCGTTGCCGGTTTCTTAATGCCTTTGGTGTTTAAGACCAACCAGGGTTCTTTAGGATATTATAAGTTAATCTTCCAGCGCGAGGAGTAAAGGTGTTGAGCATAGGAAGCGATTTTTTTTTTATGACATTACGGTATATTGAGTAATTTTGTGCTAGACTAATTGAAGTGCATCAATCTAGATCGGATTAGCTATCAGCACCTCAGCTTTTTGGCTGAAGGCTGAAAATTCCCAATTCCCAATTCCCAATTCCCAATTCCCAATTCTCAATTCTCAATTCCCAAAACTCCTGGTTCTTGCTGAATAGGTAGAATATGGAGAACATCGGTTTGGGCACAATACTTTAAATCGTCATGACCATCTAAACGTAGCAGGCGTTTACCGTGACTAGCTTGGTGGAACATCTCTAACAACTGGTTCTGCCATCGGTGGTAAAGGGAGAGAGCACCAATAACTTCATCATTACCAACAAGTTCGTCTTCAGTATAACTGGCTTGTGCGAGTAAACTGTGAGCGATCGCACCAGCACAGACAGTATCTTCAAGGGAGTAGGTTCCTTCCCAACCTGAGCCTACTAACCAAACTGTCTCTGGTTGGTTAGTGAGCAAATACTTTACCGTTGCTTGGCGATTGACTAAGGCTGCGGCGAGAACTATTGGTGCTGACTGCACTCGCTGTAAAGCACGAGTGCCATTGGTAGTACTGATAAACAAGCGGCGTCCCTTAACCTTTTCTGGGGTGCAATCCAGGGGAGAGTTACCCATATCGCAACCAGCTACTGGTGCACCACCCCGTTCACCAGCTCGCAGGCGTTTGTCTGGTGCCCACTGTTCACTGACTTCTAGGAGTTGTTCAATATTACTGAAGGCTTGAACCGCCTCAGCACCCGCATTTAAAGCTGTAGCGATTGTGGTTGTGGCTCGCAAGACATCAATAACAATTGCACAGTCAGGGACTTGAGCTGTCGGAGTTTGTTCGGGGGTGTGGTAAACAAAGAGCTTCACTAGCTGGTTGTATCCGTTTTTCTTAACTGCCGAGATCCTATTCTACCGGTTTAGGGAGCAGGCAACACTCAACGAAAAAAATTATGAATGATAAATGATGAATGATGAACACTAAAGGTGCAAGCCAATAATTTAAGGATTATGACTTTCGCGAAAGTCCCAACCGCATTCGGAGTTATCTGGTCTGAAGCCCCCGGATTGATCCGTGGAAATGAAAAAAGCATGGGCATTCTTATTTCCATCCCGTAGCTCCATTACATGGGGTTATTCATCGTTCATCATTCATCATTTCCTTATGACTATCTTTTCTTTGATGTCTTTTACGAAAATTTCAAAGAAACCATCAACCCCCATGTGTTTTTGGTAATTATACATATGCTGGTAAAGCCATTGCGCGTAATAGAGAATCAAGCTCTTGATGTTGTCACCCACAAGCGATTCACCGAGCAACTGTTCGGCTCTGCCTAAATCCGATTTGTATTTTAACAGCTCGGCAGTTATCTTTTCTATATATAGTTTGACCTCAGTCTTAGTAGTTTTTTGATAAAACCCAAGTATTCTCCTGAGTTTGTTGAGTATATTTTCCCAAAAATTGCCATGCTTCCTTGTATCAGACTGGATTTCTCCCTTGCAAGCCTCTATTAGAGGATCTACAATTTCCGCCACTTTATTGCTCAACTCTTGAGGTGGAGCGTCATATTCCAGATGTTGGAATAACCATGAGGTTATCGATATATGTAATGGAGGAAAAAACCATGGATATATGTCGCTCTTGATAACTTCAATAGCATCGGGATTATATCCAACACAAAAACTTTTTTGATCCTGACATATCTGCTGATAGTCGATATCGTTCCTCATCTTCTGATATATGTAGTTGACACCATAAATCAGTGGATTAGGTTCAATGTATGGTGAGTACAAGGTTGGGAGTTTTTTGAGCAGATCTGATTGGAACCAATAATGTGCTATATCAAGCTCATTCCACAGGAACTTAGTTTTGCCACCGAGTTGCTCATTATAATAGTTAGCCCATTCTTCATTACCGGTGGTAAAGCCTCCAAATGAGAAGACAGATAAATTCGCGTTACCATTAGGATTCCAGTATGCTTGCTGATCGCTCAATGATAAAGCTAGGGTTGATGAGAGTGCACATCCCAGACTGTGACCAGAGCTAGTAATTGAGAGGGAAGCGTTACTGCTCGTCAGTTCCCTGAGGTATTCTAGTAGAAGCTTTCCATTAGATTGCGTATTGAAAAGAATATTGAGTCCCTTGCTTATGCCTAGGGAGATTCGTTTACCTTCTGATGTTTGGTCATCAGGACTCTCCCATGGTTGACCTTGATTCCATAGCCTGGTCTTACTGATCGAGAAGGCTTCCACAAATGTATCGAACTGCGATTCTTCAAACGCCAGATTTGTCCCGGCAACAGCAATAACATACTGGTCAGAATGATCAGGATTATTACATTTTACCATGTACATACAATTATCAGCACCTTGGGATCTGGTGAATGGTATGTCGAGTATGCGGCTGTCATGCTGATAAATAACTGGACCCCAAACAACCTCCCATTCTCCAATTAATTCCTTGATGCTTTCATGGGAGAGCAGCGCTTGAAGTCTTTTTGTTGCAAGATCTTGCAGCTTTCCTTGATCCCCAATCTCGGACATTACGAGCAACTGAGCAGTAAAGCCCATGGCAAATTTTTGTTGTTCTATATCGTATTGAGGCATGGTTTAAATTATGAAACTGGATTAATATCTCTTATTTCATCTTATATTGAGTTTCTTTGCTTAATTATTAATTTTTTTTTCCAAGGATATCTGACTCATTTGAGTTAATATAATTGATTACTCCGAGAACATGGTGGAAACTGTATAAGCCGTTACTAATATCTAGAAAAATGTGATGATATTGGCTAATTTTTAGCCCTGCACCTGACTCATTTGCATAAATATAATTTTTTATTATTATTTCAGATAAAAATATTGGATTAAAATATATTATGTTGCAATATTAACCGAAAGATGTATTATTTCCGACTACGCTAGTCTATGGAGATAGTAGCAAACTAAATCGGCCAGAAGATTTACAACAACAGGAAATGGCTATGACTCAAGCTAAACGAATTTTTCTCCGGGGAGGGCATAATCTTCATCTGGATGCTGCTGCTGCTTTGGCAGCACTTATCTTAACATCACAATAAAACCTGTTACAATACCAGGTATGTGGATTTCGATAAGACTAGGTATAAGTTACTTGAAAATGATATAGAGGTGATTTGATCATGGGGAATCGAGAAAATTTTTTAGCCTTCCAACTCTGGTGGGAAATTCCACTAGCATTGTTATCTTTGATATTTTATAAAACTGTCAAGGGACTTATAGGCATTCTTGCTAAAAAGAAGGCTCAAGACAACCAAAACATATCAGATCCAACAAAAACAAAAGTTTATCAATGGCGATTGTTTTCCGAGGAACTGTTAAAACTGCCTCTGGTATTACCCTATATTTTAACTACTGGTCCTCGATGGAATACCCATGCCATTATTGCCACTACAGAAGCTTTTCCAGTCAAAGAATCATTAAAAATTGACGTCAGTTCTTGTGTAGCTTCAGCTCAGTCATGGAGTATAGGTATCTATAGTTTTCCTTCAAGAAAACCTGTCAAATATATAGCATCTCATGAGCCACAGTTTCAGGAACAATGGCAGGAACTAAAACTTGAGCCAGGAAAATATAATTTGATTTTAAGATATTACAATTGGCACGACGAAGTAAGTTTGCCTGCTATTAATGTTGATAGTAATCAAATCATTAATACCGAATCAGTTAATAGTAGTGATATCAACAGTTACTTCAATTACTTGCCCAAATTAACAGCACGAGATAATATTTTTTATCGGGGTCTTAATTACTATATATTCACTATTCTAGTCTGCCAGAAATGGTTGCCGAAAGAATGGGTGAGAAAACAATATTTACCTGTGGGAGACCCCAATAACGAGTTTGTCTATGGAGTTATTTACAAAGCTTACTCTTTGACTCTGAAATTAAATCCATTATTACTCACTAACTATGATGTCTATTTAAGCACATATAATCGTTCTAGTCTGCCAATTACTTTTTGTCAAATTTATACTGAAAAATACACAACTTCTGTGATGGAAACCGATGGTTTTTATTTAGTCCGATTGCGTCCTAAGTCAGATTTAGGCAACAATTCATTTCAGCACGATTGGATTAGTACTGAGCTTGTAATTACTGGGGTTTAGACTAAATTTTGAGCTTAGAAGACAAGGCGTGTCTTTCGGTATGGAGGTCACACGCGAGCAAGATGCTCGCACTACGAGAGCCAATTAGATATAGAAATCTAAGTTAAGCGATCGCAAGAGGTAATACCAATAAGAATTAAGAATCAGCAGAAAAACCGTACATTTGTAGGGGCGGGTTTAGGGATATCTTAACCCATTCGACGATAACTGTCGTACAAAACCCGCCCTATCGATAACCTTGCGGATTACGACTAAATTGCTCTAGTTGACATTATGTTGGGCGTATGCAATGGTTGGGCGTATGCAATACGCCCCTACGGTTTTCTATGTAGGCTCGCGCTTACAGGTTGTAGGTTGGGTGCAACGCAAGTGAAACCCAACGAGAGTGTGTACTGGCTGTTGAGGAAAGCGATCGCTAAATTATATGTACTCGTAGGGGCGGGTAATGAGAAATCTTAACCCATTCGACGATAACTGTCCTACAAAACCCGCCCTAT
The DNA here is from genome assembly GCA_010672425.1 of Symploca sp. SIO2E6. Taxonomy (GTDB): domain Bacteria; phylum Cyanobacteriota; class Cyanobacteriia; order Cyanobacteriales; family Coleofasciculaceae; genus Caldora. The sequence goes on along the minus strand of JAAHGR010000299.1, from coordinate 1,475 downwards.
CGATAACCTTGCGGATTACGACTAAATTGCTCTAGTTGACATTATGCTGGGCGTATGCAATGGTTGGGCGTATGCAATACGCCCCTACGGTTTTCTATGTAGGCTCGCGCTTACAGGTTGTAGGTTGGGTGCAACGCAAGTGAAACCCAACGAGAGTGTGTACTGGCTGTTGAGGAAAGCGATCGCTGAATTATATGTACTCGTAGGGGCGGGTAATGAGATATCTTAACCCATTCGACGATAACTGTTGTACAAAACCCGCCCTATCGATAACCTTGCGGATTACGACTAAATTGCTCTAGTTGACATTATGCTGGGCGTATGCAATACGCCCCTACGGTTTTCTATGTAGGCTCGCGCTTACAGATTGTAGGTTGGGTGCAACGAAGTGAAACCCAACGATACTTTATACCGGCTGTTGAGGAAAGCGATTGCCTACGGCATCACCGTAGGTGCTCGCTTTTTCTACAACAGGCGATCGCTTACAACACTAACTTGCGCGATTGCCTACGGCACCACCGTAGGTGCTCGCCTGTTTTGGGGATAAGGTTGCATTATTGATTATATGCTTGGTAGGATTATTAATAATTTGGTACAATTACCTCAATCTCAGTATACCAGTTAAAATCATTTTCATTAAAAGTATAAATACTGGTCACTCCATTACATAGCATTATAGCAATATGCATTAAATCAAATACTTTAGCTCCATTTACGGGGTTTATTTTAAGCAATTCCAACCATTGTTTGAATATCTCATCTGACATCGAAAGAAGTTCCATATTAGGCATTTGTAAAAATCTTTCAATTCGCATCATTGTCTCTTGAGTAGTCAGAGGATTAGCTACAGACTTACCATTGGTGACAACAGCATAAAACTCAGCAATTACTTGAGAAGATAAACATAGTATTTCTTTTTCACTAGGTCTGATAATCTCTAGCGCTGCTCGATGTTTTTCTCTGTTTTCTTGATTTAAATCGATTGAATATACCAAGATATTGGTATCTAAATATCGTGTTATTTTTTTATTCAATACCATAAATGCTATTTTTCAGAATAGGTTGTTTTGCTCCAATATCGGCAACTAACCAATCAAACTCTTGATGGAGTTGTTCCAAGCTTTCTTCTTGCTCTTTCTTAATCTGGAAATCTTCAGGTAAATGATCCTGTTGAGCAGCAAGCTTAAAATTGGCAATAATTTCTTCAATTATTCTAATCTGTTGCGGATTTAAATCGCTGACATCAATAATTTTGGTGTTCATCATAACTTTACTGATTTACTGTATTACAAAAATTGTTGTAGGGGCGGGTAATGGGATATCTTAACCCATTCGACGATAGCTGCCCTACAAAACCCGCCCTATCGATAACCTTGCGGATTACGACTAAATTGCTCTAGTTGACATTATGTTGGGCGTATGCAATGGTTGGGCGTATGCAATACGCCCCTACGGTTTTCTATGTAGGCTCGCGC
>JAAHGR010000298.1:2255-9017 GCA_010672425.1 Symploca sp. SIO2E6 | reverse complement strand
ATTGGCTGAAGCATAACCATTGTGACTAATATCTTCGAGTTTTTGGCGTTGCTCTGGATGAAGCAGAACTTTATCATGACGACCTCTACCCATAATTTATCAAGGTATTTTCTTAGATATTCTATTCCACCATTTTAGCCGTGTCACGCCACTACTGGCTTGACACGGCTAAAATGGTGGAATAGAATTGTAGGGGCGCACTGCGTGCGCCCAATTTCACCGTTAAATTTATTCCACATTTTTAGGTGGGTCACGCCACTACTGGCGTGACACAGCTAAAAAGGTGGAATAGGAAATCGACAGTTTCCTTGTCAAATAAGGGTTTGAGACAAAATCTATTCCCTCATTTTAGGTGTGTCACGCCACTACTACCGTGGCACACCTAAAATGAGGGAATAAAGTAGTGCGAGCACCTTGCTCGCGTCTGATACCAAATCCGGCTAAACACTTATCGTATCCTTCCACCTTGCAACTTTGCTCTTTTCCTTCTGCCTGGATCCTTCTGCCCTGGAGCCTTGTTACACCCGTTTTGAGAAAACCGCGAAATCTTTCCTGTAGAGACGTTGCAGGCAACGTCTCTACAGGGTCGGATATAACGGTTTCATATATACTGGATTTGGTATGACCTCTAGGGTACCGATTCAGAAACCGGGTTTCTTTGGGTAAAATGCTGATATGAGAGTGTTGTCCCCACGAGAAACCCGGTTTCTAGGATTACTGAATCGGCGCGAGCGAGACGTTTGCGCTTACGCGCACGCTACACGAGCTGCACTACATTCCTAAATTCTTAATTCCATGTCTTACAGCGAATTTACCCTACCACAATTAGAATCTGAGTTTAATTTGATTCTGCAAGAGCAGGTAGAAATTTTTAAGGAGATTAAGCCGGTCACGCCAAGCCAGTTATTGAGGGAAATTTTAGAAGAAAATCTCCCTTTGGCATTGGCAATTGATACTGAGAAGGCAAGGTCTGAGTTAATTGTATCACCGATTATCGTTGAACTAAGAAGGTATTTGAAGCGGCAAATTAGCTTTTTCTCAGGAGTAGATTTTACGGTTGATAAGGCTAAGGGTTTGACTGGACGCTGTGATTTTATTATTAGTTATTCCCCCAAACAGTTGGAAGTGACGACTCCAGTAGTGGCATTGGTAGAGGCGAAGAATGATAATATTAAGTCTGGCATTGCTCAGTGTATTGCCGAAATGGTGGGAGCTCAACTGTTTAATGAACGAAAGCAAAATCAAACTTATTGTATTTATGGTGTAATTACAACGGGAAGTAATTGGCGGTTTTTGAGATTAGTTGAGAATAGAGTGGAGCTTGAAGCCGTTGAGCATTTCATTGGGGATTTAGATGCACTGTTTGGCATTTTGCTGGACATGATTGAAACAGCTCATCCTCAAACAACAAATAACAAACAACAAACAACAAATGACAAATAACAAACAACAAATGACAAACAACAAATGACAAACAACAAATGACAAACAACAAACAACAAATAACAAACAACAAATAACAAACAACAAATGACAAATAACAAACAACAAATAACAAACAACAAATGACAAACAACCTACCTGTAGATAAAAAGACTGATTATTGGACAGTGAGCCAACAGTTCCGCGATCATATCAGACAATTTTTCCCAGCTAAACAATATTCCTTATTAGAAGTAGGATGTTACAAGGGTTTGACAGCCAAGTCCCTAGCAGACCACTTCACTCAATATCTCGGTCTAGATGTGCAAGAGCAATACCTCAGAGCCGCCAGAATCAATAATCTCTTTAATGCCCATGTCAAATTCCAAAAATTTGATGTGTACAATACTGATTGGAATCAGATTACCTTTCCGGCTGATGTAGTGTTGATAGATGCTGTTCATGAATACGAGTATATCAAACAGGATATTGATAACTGTTTACAGCGATTTGAGCAGGCGGTGATCATTTTTGATGACTACGGAGCCTGGGAAAGCGTCTTTAGGGCAGTTAATGAAGCGATCGCTCAAGGGAAATTAGAGGTAGCTCAAGAAATTGGACTCAAGCAGGGTCAGCGACTTTGGGCAGATGAGTCTAATCCCTATTCTTACACACATTTTGGCTCAGAAGGATTGATTTGCCGTAGTAACCCAAGGTAATTTTTGATACAGACAAGATTACTATTAGTCAACTTTTGGATTAACTCTCAAGAGAGAAGACTATAATAGAGGCATGTGGGTAGTTCACTGTACTCCGGTAGGTAGCGCGATCGCTACTAAGGCTTGCTGCATGAATGTGGAAGCCATACCAGACGAGGCTGTCAATGTTACTTGTTACTTGTTACTTGTTATTTGTTACTTATTCAGCTTGCCCTACCTAATGGCTGCTTCCATTACGGTACTAGTTTTATTATCATTAGAGGAATATTGAGACAAGCACAGTTGGCGATACTCAATAAAGAGGTAACAATAGAGGATGATAAGTTAGTGAGTAAGCTGTTGTAGTTGGTCATTACCACCTCAGTTACATGATTTAGGGTAATTACCACTGAGCTATCCCTGCTACTGGAGTGCTCTTACTATGATGGGTAATCCTTGATAAAGTTATGTTGAAACCCCAGCTATTAACCAGTCTACTGACAGCCACCTTCGCGATTGGATTATTCACTGCACCTCCGCAGTCATCAGCTCAAGGACAATCCGTAACTCCTGCTGCTGACGGTACTGGTACTGTGGTCACCCCCAATGGCAACCAATTCCATATTCATGGTGGCTCCCTCTCAGCTGATGGAGGTAATCTATTCCACTCTTTTGAGCAATTTGGCTTATCCTCTGGTCAAGTTGCTCACTTCCTATCCTCTCCAGAAATTCAAAATATCCTCGGACGAGTGGTTAGTGGTGACCCTTCGGTGATTAATGGCTTGATTCAAGTAACTGGGGGTAACTCTAACTTATTTTTGATGAACCCAGCAGGGATTATTTTTGGGAAGAATGCTAGTTTAAATGTCCCGGCTGATTTTTTTGCTACCACGGCTACCGGTATTGGCTTTGGTGGAAATAATTGGTTCAATGCTTTAGGCAGCAACAATTACCAGGATTTAACTGGCACTCCCAGTCAGTTGGCCTTTGACTTGTCTCAACCAGGAATTATTATCAATGCCGGTTCTTTAGCAGTCGAACCAGGGCAAAATATTACCTTTGTTGGCGGCAATGTGATCAATACTGGAGAGATTACCGCAGCAGGAGGAAATATTTCTCTGGCTGCGGTACCAGGGGAAAATTTACTTAGGATAACTCAACCTGGAAATTTACTAAGTTTAGAGGTTGAACCTCCAAGGGATGCTTCAGGTCAAATTCTAGGGATTAACCCTTTGGATTTACCAACTTTACTCACAGGTCCGCTACAGGGAGTAGAAACAGGGTTAAATCTCACTGCCACCGGAGAAGTAACACTAGCTAATTTCAGCACAACTATTCCCCAGGATTCAGGTACAACTATAGTTTCCGGCTCCCTAAATGTCTCCAACTCTTCCCTAACAACCAACAACCAACAACAAACAACCAACAACCAACAACAAATAACCATTCTAGGAGACAAAGTTGGTTTAATCGGAGCCAATATCGATGCTTCTGGTACGAATGGTGGTGGCACAGTCTTAATTGGTGGGGATTATCAAGGACAAGGAACTCTACCCAATGCCTCACGTACTTTTGTCAGTAGCGACTCGGTGATTAATGCCGATGCTTTGGAAAATGGTGATGGAGGTAAAGTAATAGTTTGGGCAGACGAAACCACTCGATTTTTCGGTGAAATTAGTAGTCGTGGTGGTGCATTTTCAGGTGATGGTGGTTTTGTCGAAGTATCGGGTTTAGAATTTTTGGACTTCCAAGGGACTGTGAATACCCTGGCTCCTTTTGGTAATCCTGGAACATTGTTACTCGACCCGACTAATATTGAAATTGTCGCTGCTGGGGGGACCGCCAATCTACTAGAGGAAGTTGATGCATTTGCTGACCCGGATATAAATGATCCCACGACGATCAATGCTGCATTGATTAATGGTGCCGCAGCTAATGTTATTCTGCAAGCAACCAACGATATTACTTTTAGTGCAGCAATCAATATTGCTGCTGATGGAGTTGGACTAACTGCTGAGGCCAATAACAATATTAATGTTAACGCCGACATCACTACTACTAATGGTAATATTTTCCTCAATGCCAACGCTGATGGCATGGATGGCGGTACACTCAATCTCACTGGCGTAACTATTAATACCGGTACTGGCAATTTCACCGGCACTGGCACAGGAAATGACCTGTTTTCCAGCGGCATCACTATCGATAACAGTACTATTAATACTGGTGGCAATATTGATCTTACTGGTACGGGAGCAGATGGGGATAATAACAACTACGGCATTCATCTAGTCAACGGTGGCGTTTTGTCATCCACGGGGACAGGAACCATTACCCTAAATGGTACAGGGGGTACTGGAACCAATAACCTGGATGGGATACGGATTGAAGGCGTAGGCTCCCGCATCTCTTCGGTAGATGGGGATATCGAATTAACAGGCACAGGTGGAGATGGAATTGCCAATGCCAACAATGGTATTTCCTTGGCTTCTGGTGGTGTAGTGGAATCCACCGGCACTGGGACAATTACCCTAGATGGTACAGGCGGCAGTGGCACAGATCCTAACCGGGGAATACAGATTCAGGACAACTCCCGTGTCTCTTCCGTAGATGGAGATATCAATCTGACGGGTACTGGTGGCGATGGTAATGGTAATGATAACCAAGGCATTTTTGTTCGCAATGGTGTAGTCGAATCAACGGGGACAGGAGCAATTACCCTAGAGGGAACCGCTGCTAATGGTGAAGGGATTCGCTTTGAGGGGGATAGTTCGGTTGCTGCCGGGGATGGCACTATCGCTTTCTTGGCTGATGAAATCGATCTCCTGGGGAATACTCAAATCAGTGGTACTGGTGATATCCAGTTGCAACCCCTGGATAATGCCCTAGATATTACCATTGGTGGCACTATTGACGACAACGGTTTGAATCTCGACACCAACGAACTTAACTCCTTGCAGGATGGCTTTGCCCAAATCACTATTGGTCGTGCCGATAGCACTGGTACTGTTACTATTAATAATGGAGCTACTTTCAACGATCCTGTCAATATTGCTGGGGGTTCAACTTTAGTTGGTCCGGAACAAGAAACTACCTACGAGCTTACAGGTGCTAACCAAGGTAATCTTAACAGTATTTTCCCTAATGGGTTAACCTTCAACAATATTGAAAACTTAACTGGCGGCAGTGCCAATGACAGCTTCGTTTTTGGTGATGGGGTTGACTTCAATGGCAGCATTACGGATAACGGAGGCAATGATACTTTTGATTTCTCTGCCTACACAACTGACCCTGATGTCAACCTCAATACCCTGGGCATAGCAGGTATTGAAAACCTTATCGGTACAACTAACGTCGTTAGCACCTTAACCGGAGCCGATAATCCCAATGATTGGGAGATTACAGACCTCAACGAAGGTACAATCAATGGCGTCAACTTCACTGATTTCGGTAACCTCATTGGTGGCAGTTTAGATGACAGCTTCGTTTTTGCTGATGGTGCTAACGTCAATGGCAGCATCAGTGGTAACGGAGGTACGGACAATTTGGATTTCTCCGCCTACACAAGTGATCCTAACGTAAACCTCAATACTTTGGGAGCAGTAGGTATTGAAGAGATTATCGGTACCACTAATGCTGATAGCACCTTAATCGGAGCCGATAATCCCAATGATTGGGAGATTACAGACCTCAACGAAGGCACAATTAATGGCGTCAACTTTACTGCTTTCGGTAACCTCATTGGTGGTAATGTAGAAGACACCTTCACCCTCCTCAATGGTGGCACTGTTGAAAATATCAACGGCGGTGGAGGTGACAACACCATCGTTGGTGATGACAATCCCAACATCTGGAATCTGACTGGTGCTGATACTGGTAATGTTAACGGTGCTAATAACTTTACAGGGATTCAAAACCTCACCGGTGGCAGTGCAAATGACAGCTTCGTTGTTGCTGATGGTGTTAACTTCAATGGCAGCATTACGGATAACGGAGGCACGGATAATTTGGATTTCTCCGCCTACACTACTCCCCTCACTTTGGACATCAATACCCTGGCAGTAGTAGGCATTGAAGAAATTATCGGTACTACTAATGCTGATAGCACCTTAATCGGAGCCGATAATCCCAATAATTGGGAGATTACAAACCTCAACGAAGGCACAATCAATGGCGTCAACTTTACTGCTTTCGGTAACCTCATTGGTGGTAATGTAGAAGACACCTTCACCCTCAATGGCGGTCAAGTTAACAGTATCAACGGTGGTGGAGGTGACAACACTATCGTTGGTGGTGACAATCTCAACACCTGGAATCTGACTGGTGCTGATACTGGTAATGTTAACGGTGCTAATAACTTTACAGGGATTCAAAACCTCACCGGTGGCAGTGCAAATGACAGCTTCGTTGTTGCTGATGGTGTTAACTTCAATGGCAGCATTACGGATAACGGAGGCACGGATAATTTGGATTTCTCCGCCTACACTACTCCCCTCACTTTGGACATCAATACCCTGGCAGTAGTAGGCATTGAAGAAATTATCGGTACTACTAATGCTGATAGCACCTTAATCGGAGCCGATAATCCCAATAATTGGGAGATTACAAACCTCAACGAAGGCACAATCAATGGCGTCAACTT
>JAAHGR010000298.1:0-2155 GCA_010672425.1 Symploca sp. SIO2E6 | reverse complement strand
TGGCAGTAGTAGGCATTGAAGAAATTATCGGTACTACTAATGCTGATAGCACCTTAATCGGAGCCGATAATCCCAATAATTGGGAGATTACAAACCTCAACGAAGGCACAATCAATGGCGTCAACTTCACTGCTTTCAACAACCTCATTGGTGGTAATGTAGAAGACACATTCGCTCTCAATGGTGGCCAAGTTAACAGTATCGACGGTGGTGTAGGTAATAATACCATCATTGGTGATGATCTTCCCAATACCTGGAATCTGACTGGTGCTGATGCAGGGAATGTTAACGGTGCGAATAACTTTACAGGGATTCAAAACCTTACCGGTGGCAATTTAGACGACAACTTCCTGTTTGCTGATGACTCTAACTTCAATGGCAGCATCAGTGATAACGGAGGCAATGATACTTTTAATTTCTCTGCTTATAACAATCCCCTCACCGTAGACATCAATATCCTGGGAGCAGTAGGTATTGAAAACATTACCGGTACAATTAATGCCGATAGCACCTTAATCGGAGCCAATAATCCCAATAGTTGGGAAATTACAGCAAATAACGAAGGAACAATCAATGGTGTCAACTTTACTGCTTTCGGCAACCTCGTCGGTGGTACTTCCACAGACACCTTCACCCTCAATGGTGGCCAAGTTAACAGTATCAACGGTGGTGTAGGGGACAACACTATCGTTGGTGGTGATATTGTTAACACCTGGAATCTGACTGGTGCTGATGCAGGGAATGTTAACGGTGCTAATAACTTTACTGAAATTCAAAACCTCATCGGTGGCAGTGCCAATGATAGCTTCGTTTTTGCTGATGGCGTTGATTTTGATGGCAGAATCAGTGGCAATGAAGGAAATGACCGATTAGATTTCTCTACCCATACTAATGGTCGCCTAAGTGTAGACCTCAGAACCTTGGGAGCAGAAGGAATTGAAGAAATTATCGGCGCCACTGATGCTCCTGATGCTCCCGAGAGCCTCTTAATCGGAGCCAATAATGAGAATATTTGGGAAATTACAGGTATCAACAGCGGTACTATTGATGACACCATCGAATTCACTAACTTCAACAGTATTAGTGGGGGGAGTTTAGAAGATACCTTTATCCTCAATGGTGGTCAAGTTGACAATATCGAAGGTGGTGGTGGTAACAACACTATCGTTGGTGGTGACATTCCCAACACTTGGAATATAATTGATGTTGATGCTGGTAATGTTAACGGTGCTAATAACTTTACTGAAATTCAAAACCTCATCGGTGGCAGTGCCAATGATAGCTTCGTTTTTGCTGATGATGTTAACTTCAATGGCAACATCAATGGCAACGGAGGCACAGATAATTTGGATTTCTCTGCCTACACCGGTCCCCTGAGTGTAGACCTCAATAACCTGAGAGCAGTAGGCATTGAAGAAATTATCGGCACAACTAATGCTCTCGAGAGCCTCTTAATCGGAGCCAATAATCCCAATATTTGGGAAATTACAGGCATCAACGAAGGCACAGTCGATGGCATCAATTTTACTAATTTCAACAGTCTCAGGGGTGGTTTTTCCGAAGACACCTTCATCCTCAATGGTGGCACTGTTGACAGTATCAGAGGCAATGCTGGTACCAACACGTTAGTTGGCGATGATCTTCCCAGCACCTGGAATCTGACTGGTGGTAATGCTGGTAATCTCAACGGTGCTAATGACTTTACTGAGATTCAAAATCTCATCGGTGGCAGTAATAATGACAGCTTTGTCTTTGCTGATGGTGTTAGCTTCAATGGCAATATCAATGATAACGGAGGCACGGATAATTTTGATTTCTCTCTCTACACCGATCCCCTGACTGTGAACCTCAATACCTTGGGAGCAGTGGGTATTGAAGAAATTATCGGTACAATTAATGCTGAGAGTACCTTAATCGGAGCCGATAATCCCAATGATTGGCAGATTACAGCAGCCAATGCAGGCACAATCAATGGCGTTAACTTCACTGATTTCAACAACCTCATCGGTGGTACTTCAACAGACACCTTCACCCTCAATGGTGGTAATGTTGACAGTATCGACGGCGCTGGAGGTACCAACACCATCGTTGGTGATAACATTGCCAGCACCTGGAATCTGACTGGTGGTAATGCTGGTAATCTCAACGGTGCTAA